>JAGHDR010000161.1 GCA_021159825.1 Deltaproteobacteria bacterium
CCTTAAAGTAAAACTATTTTACAAAAAACTATATACTTTATAGAGGCTTTTTCGTGCTTAAGCAACTGTTTTTATTGTTTTATGCACTGATTGTTTTAACACCCTTGAACAGAGTTTAAAAACATATGGCTGGAAAAAGTGAACTGTTAGAACATATTGTCAATCCCCTCAGGAGATTCGGCCTGAATATCGTGGGGGCCTGTCGAGACCTCCTTCCCATCATCCTCGTTATATTGATCTTTCAATTGGCCGTGGTGCGTCAGCCTTTTCCGGATGTCCTGAATGTATTCGTCGGACTTATTCTCGTCATTTTGGGGTTGGCCCTTTTTGTTGTGGGGCTGGAGATCGGACTTTTTCCCATCGGCGAGGCCATGGCGGAGGCTTTTGCCCGCAAGGGGAGTCTTTTCTGGCTGCTTCTGTTCGGATTCGGACTTGGTTTTTCCACGACCATCGCGGAGCCCGCTCTCATCGCAGTAGCGGAAGAGGCTTCCGTGGTGGCGGCCAATGGGAAGCTCATCGGTTCCGATCCGGCGTCCATGGGGTCCTATGCCCTGGGGCTTCGACTTACCGTTGCCTTTTCCGTGGGGGTTGCTATTTTGATGGGCCTCATACGAATCCTTAAGGGATGGCCCGTTCATTACTTGATCATCGGCGGCTACATTGCCGTTATGATCATGACCGGCTTTGCGCCGAAGGAGATCGTGGGTGTTGCCTATGATTCCGGTGGCGTCACCACGTCGACGGTGACCGTGCCGCTGGTAACAGCCCTGGGTGTGGGTCTGGCCTCCACCATCCGGGGGCGTAATCCGCTGGTGGACGGCTTCGGACTGATTGCGTTTGCCTCATTATTGCCCATCGTGTTTGTTATGGGTTACGGCATCGTACTTTTTAGCTGAACTACGGGTACAAATGGAACTACTGATTACATTCGGTCATACGCTCGTTCTGACGGTTAAGGACGTCTTGCCGGTCCTGGTTTTGCTGATGTTTTTTCAGCTCGTGGTTTTACGGCGACCCATACCGAATTGGAAGCGCGTGGTGGCGGGCTTCGTGTTCGTTCTTGTGGGCCTGGCCCTCTTCTTGGACGGACTGGAGACCGCTCTGTTTCCCATCGGTAAGATTATGGCGAAACAGCTGTCGTCACCCGAATTTGTTTTCGGCTCGAAAACCGCCCCGGCAGGCGCTCCCTGGCATGCCTATATATGGGTGTATGTCTTCGGCATATTGGTCGGATTTTCCACGACTATTGCGGAGCCTGCTCTGATCGCAGTATGTTACAAGGCGCACGAGGTCTCACGAGGCAGTCTGAGCCAGTGGGGCCTGAGATTGGCTGTCGCAATCGGGGTGGCAATCGGAATAGGGATCGGCACGTTTCGCATCGTGACGGGAACGCCGCTTTATATTTATATCATTGCAGGATATGTTATTGTCGTGATCCAGACGGTATTTACGCCCCGGGAGATTATCGCCCTTGCGTACGATTCAGGCGGGGTTACGACCTCGACGGTGACCGTACCCCTCGTTGCCGCCTTGGGTCTGGGGTTGTCGGAAACGATTCCGGGCCGTGATCCTGCACTGGACGGATTCGGATTGATCGCCTTTGCAAGCGTTTTTCCCATAATAACCGTGATGGGGTACGCTCAGTTGGCACACTGGCTGGAGCTGCGGAGTCTAAGAGCGGCTAGAAAGGAATGACATGAAATTAAAGTTGATTGTCTCAATGGTAAAGACTACGGAAACCGATCGAATCATAGGCGCCGCCAAGGCTTCCGGCGGCACGGGGGCCACCATCATTCCGGCTCGGGGTACCGGCATTCACGAGGCAAAGACTTTCTTCGGCCTGACCCTTGAAGCGCAGACCGACGTGGTCCTCTTCCTCCTGGAAGAGAGACTTGTGGAGCCGGTACTGAGCGCCATTTACGAGGCCGGACGATTTAAAGAACCGGGCACGGGTATCGCGTTTGTGGTGGATGTAACAGGCGCCGTAGGGCTGGAAAGCCAAATAGAACGTTTCAAGAAAGAAGCGGAAAAGCGTTGATAAGCGCTCCGATGCTCTCATAATCCTTAAGTGTCACTGAACAGACCGGAAAAGACACGTTTATTATGAAATTTATAATGGGACAGTTGGTCTATATTCTCGGGAGAAGACAAGAGAGAAACGTCAAGACGTTAATAAAGTTTCTTCTCCTCCTGGTAGCGATGATTATCCTTTACAGCGTTCTGTTTCACTTCCTGATGATGCTGGAAAACAGGGAATTCAGCTGGATTACAGGCTTTTATTGGACCCTTACGGTCATGTCCACCCTCGGTTTCGGCGATATCACGTTTGCCTCGGACCTGGGGAGACTGTTCGTTATGGTTGTGCTCCTATCCGGTATCATATTGCTTCTCATCATGCTTCCCTTCACTTTCATTCAATTCTTTTATGCGCCATGGCTGGAGGCCCAGACAAGAGCCAGGGCGCCTCGAGAATTGCCCGAGGACATGAAAGGTCATGTCATTCTGACAAACTACGATCCGATCACCATGAATCTTATCGACAGACTGAGACAGTATCAGTATGAATATGTTATTATCACGGAGGATATACACAAAGTACTGGATCTGATCGACCTGGGCTATAAGGTAGTAGCGGGTGAGTTGGGCGACCCGGAAACTTACAGACGTCTCAGAGCACAGAACGCTTCCCTGGTGGTCGCCAATAGTAACGACATGATGAATACAAACATAGCCTTCACAGTCCGGGAGATTTTTAAAGAGGTGCCCATTGCTTCAAATGCCGATCTGGATGACTCCGTGGATATTTTACAACTGGCCGGCAGCACGTATGTTTTCCAATTCATGAAACTGCTGGGCCGATCATTGTCAAGAAGAGTACTCAGGACCAGCGCCAGGGCGAACGTCATTGGAAGCATTGACTCCCTTCTCATCACTGAGGCCCCCGCCATGAGGACGTCTCTTGTGGGTAAGACGCTCAGGCTGCGGGAGACAACAGGCATTACGGTCGTGGGTGTCTGGGAAAGGGGCACCTTTGAAAACTCCACTGCCGAAACAGTGATCAATTCTACGACCGTTCTTCTATTGGCCGGGTCAGCGGAACAACTCAAACGTTACGATGAACATTTTGGGGGTTATCAAAAATCTTCGGCGCCGGTCCTTGTTCTGGGAGGCGGCCGGGTTGGCCGCGCTGCCGCAGAGGCGCTGGAGGAGGGGGGTATTGATTATCGGATCATTGAGAAAAATAAGCGGCTCATCAAAGATGACCGGTATGTTTATGGAAGCGCTGCAGACATCAGCATACTGACACAGGCAGGGATCAAGGAAGCGCCATCGGTCATCATCACCACCCACGATGATCCCACAAATATCTACCTGACCATTTACTGCCGGAGGCTGCGACCCGACATCCAGATTATCAGCCGGGCTACCCTTGACAGAAGTATCTCAAAGCTGCACACGGCCGGGGCTGACCTGGTGATGTCCTATGCTTCCCTGGCTGCCAATACGATTCTTAATCTTCTCAAACCCGATGACGTATTGATGCTTGCCGAGGGGTTAAACGTATTCCGTGTTGGCGTGCATGCCTCTCTTGTGGGAAAATCCCTGGCTGAAAGCCGGATCCGCATGCAAACAGACTGCAGCGTCATCGCCATAAACCAAGACGGAAAAATGGTTATCAACCCTGACCCCGCTGTTTGTTTTTGCGAAAATGACGAGTTAATTATGATTGGCGCCCATGATGCGGAAAAACGGTTTTTCAAGATGTATTCAGAAGGAATCAATCCCAAGTCGTCAGACAAACGACGTCCGGATCGGAAGTCCCCCTTACAAATAAGACGCTGACCCCCAAGATAGTGCGGTCTTTCTATCGAAGCCTCATTCCAAAAACAGTTTCTGAACATCCCTTAGATTGAGACTCATACAGACGACGATTACCCGTTCGTTGGCCCGGATATGGGTATTTCCTACGGCGGTTTGCCATTTTCCGTCTCGAAAGATGCCGCCGATGAGGATTTTTCCGTAAAATGAAGGGTCCAGTTTTGAAAGCGGGCGGCGTGTAATGGGCGAATTGGGCGCTGCCGCCAGTTCAACCACTTCAGCGTCAAAACCATGAAGGTGAACTACGGACAGCAGTTCCCCCCTGCGGATGAATTTCAGAATTTCGTTTCCGGCCAGGATCTTCATGTTCAACGCGATATCCGATCCGCTGGTGGCCGCCAGCACCATATATTGTTCTTTGGTACACAGGGCAATGGTTTTGGTTTGATTGCCATGGGGATTTCCGTTTCCCGTTTCTATGAGGCGCTTGGCCATGAGGCTGCTCAGGATATTGGTCTCATTATCACCCGTGGCGGTGATGAAGGTGTCCATGTGCATGAGTCCGGCAGACCGCAGCACGTCCAGGTCCTGACCGGCTGTACTTTTGGAAAAGGAAACCTTATCTTCAAAGATCATGGGAAACAGGTGCTGACGCTGCTGAGCCGAAAAACCGGAGATGGCGTTCGGGTTGCCCTGAAAGCCGGCGCTCTTGAATTAAATGAGGAACACGGGCAGCTCATGGGCAAGATTCGAAAAGGGGATGCCACAGACATAGAGAAGAATAGATTTCAGGAACTCCATCTCATGCGAAGTCGGAATATCATGGAAAACACGGAAGAAGCGCTTTTTGATGTGCGCGAAACCCATGAGGCACTTCCCCCCAAGGCAATAATTGAACCTTCAAAACCCTGTGATCGCTGCGGGGAACCGACCATGGCTTCCAGATTGAACGAAAGCGACGGCATGAAGCTTTGCGGCGGATGCCTGAAAGGGTAGGGCATCTGAAAAAATGGCCTTGATCATCGTTTGGGCCAGGGTTGTAGGGGCGCCCCTTGTGGCGCCCTGATCAGGGCAGGCACAAGACCTGCCCCTACTTGATGACAAAATCACCCTCATTGATACGGTCAAGAAAGAGTTCGGCGATCAGCTCCTGGCCAATATCAGCGCCATTGTTGACCCCAAAAAAATAGATTATATGATCAGTAACCACACCGAGATGGATCATTCCAGCAGTCTGCCCCGGGTGATGCACAAAATCGGTGAAGACAAGCCGCTTTATTGCTCCAAGATGGGACAGAAGAATTTATCAAAGCACTATTCGCAGAAATGGAATTATCAGCCGGTTGAAAATCTTCAGACCCTCTCTTTGGGCAAAAGAACCGTCACGTTCATGGAAACCCGAATGCTGCATTGGCCCGACAGCATGTTTACCTGTGTGAACGAGGACAAACTGCTCTTTTCCAGTGATGCTTTTGGACAGCATTACGCGGGGCCAGAAAATTTTGACGACCAGATCGGTGAAGACATTTTCCCCCATGCAAAAAAATATTTCGCTAATATTCTGATGCCGTATGCGCCGCTCATTCTAAAACTGGTGGATACGGTGACGGAAATGGGCCTGCAGATTGACACCATCTGCCCGGACCACGGCATCATCTGGCGAAAGGACCCGTCAAAAATCATCAATACCTACGTTGAGTGGAGTAAAATGGTGCCTAAACGGAAGGCCCTGGTGATTTACGATACCATGTGGCACAGCACCGAAGCCATGGCCGAGGCCACTGTCGGAGCGCTGATCCAAGAAGGGGTGAACGCAAAACCCATGCATTTGCGGAGTTGTCACCGTAGCGACATCATGACGGAGGTCCTGGATGCCGGTGCCATTATTGTGGGGTCTCCCACTCTCAACAACAATATTTTCCCCACGGTCGCCGATTTGCTGACCTACATGAAGGGGTTAAAACAAGATTGCGGCCCCTTTCGGTTCATTCGGGTGGAGCGGCGAATCCGTAAAGCTGGTCACCAAAGCCCTGGAAGAGATGAAATTTGATGTCATTGATCCGGGGGTGAGGCTTCAATATATACCCGACGAAAAAGGGTTGGCGGCATGTGCGGCCCTGGGAAAGAAAATCGCTGCGGCACTGCCTGATAAATAAACTTGAAGAAAGTGTTCAGTCGTGAAATGGAAAGAGCTTTTCAATCCCCGTATCTTTTGGAAACCCTATTTCACGACTTTGAACTTCTCTTTCACAGCGCCGCAAATCGGACAGTTGTCTTTTGGTGCATCCTCCGTCACAAATCCGCAAACCTGGCATACATAATAGTCGGTTTTCCGGTCCGAGAGCATGTCGTTCATGGCCTTTTTGTAGAGGTCGGCATGACCGCTTTCCACGTCCCGAGACCTGGAAAAAGCCTTGGCTATGGAGTCCTTTCCCTCATCCGTGGCATCCTTGATGAGTTTC
>JAGHDR010000337.1 GCA_021159825.1 Deltaproteobacteria bacterium
GGCAAATAGGTTATCAAAAAGGCCGTTTCGAATCAACTCAACATGGGCCCCGTGCATCCCGGGATGGCAACGGCAACTCGAATTCGACAGAAGAAAAATCCGCTTTCACCGGGCTGAAAGACCCCTACATTGTGTTGAAGGTGGACCGCAGGGCCTCCCAGAAAGAAATCAGGGAGGCCTACCTGGAGCTCGCCAATCAGTACCATCCGGACAAGGTGCTGCACCTGGGCGATGAATTCAGGGCGCTGGCTGAAAATCGTTTCAAGGAAATCCAGCGTGCCTATGAAGCGTTAAAGGTCAAATAGCGCGACCGAGAACCGCCCCCTCATAAATGGCGGATTTGGCGCTTCTCGGTTTAAGGCAGTCGCCGATATGGTGAATTTTATACCCCATTGATTTGATTTGATTAAAAAGACTGTCCTCCGGTCGGTTTCCGATTGAAAAGACCACTTGGTCCGCCGGAAGTGTCATTTGTCCGCCATCTTTTTCAGCAATTACAACCCCATTTTCTTTAATGCGGATCACCCGGCAGTCGGTCTTGAAAGACACCCCATTTTCCTTGAGTTTCCCAAGCAGCATTTTTTGGGTTATGCTCTCCAGTTGGGAGGCTGGCTTGGAAAGCATTTCCACGATGGTCACCGGATACCCCTTTTCCGAGAGATGAAGGGCGATTTCGCAACCGGTGGGGCCGCCCCCCACCACAACGGTTTTTCCTCCTGCTTGTCCGTGCCCGTTCAAGGCCGCGTCTATGGGAATGACAAGGGCGTTGTCGATCCCATTAATCTGTGGATAGGCCGGCACTGATCCGGTGGCCAGGATGATCACATCAGGCGAGTGGTTTTTCAGGGTGTCGGGAGTCACTTCCTGGTTCAGATGGCATGTTACCCCAAACCGCTCCATCTGTTTTGTCTGGAATCGGATCAGTTTCCGAAGTTCTTTTTTGTAGTGGGTGATACTTCCCAGGGCCAGCTGTCCGCCTAAGTGGGGTTGTCTTTCAAACAGATGCACATCGTGACCGCGTCTGGCGGCAACCCATGCTACATTCAAACCGCCGGGTCCGGCCCCCACCACCATCACTTTTTTAGTGGTTTCGGCAGGGTGGAAGGCCATTTCCTTTTCTCGTCCCAGAGTTGGATTGACCAGACACTCCACCCGGCCTTTTTTGAAAATGGATTGCATGCAGGTGTTGCAGGCAATACAGGTCCTGATATCGTCCAGCCGGCCTTCCAGGGCTTTTTTGGGCATTGCCGGATCTGCCAGCAATCCCCGTCCGATGCAGACAAGGTCAGCTTTACCGGCTTTGATAATGTCTTCCGCGAGCAATGGTTCGTTTATTCTTCCCACCGCCATGATGGGAACATCCAGCTCCTTTTTGATGGCCCAGGCAAAATCGGTCAGGCACGCCTTTTCCATGAACATGGGTTGGGAAATCCACTCCGGTGTCGCATCGTTGCCGGCGGATACCTGTATGACATCAACGCCTTCTTTTACGAGAATCTTCAGGATTTCAATGCGTTCTTCCATATTGATGCCGTCTTTCACAAATTCCATGGCACTGATCTTGAAAGAGATGGGGTATTCGTCGCCGACCCGTTTCCGAACTTCCCGAACAATCTCCTGCGCAAACCGGAATTTTGATTGCAATCCGAGGTCGTGAGGGGCTATTTTTGCCAAATTGGCGGTGCACCGGGTCTTTGGATGATCAGCGTTTCCACATTCCAGGGAATGGGGTCGGATTGCTTTTCTCTCCTCTGTTCGCAGGCATAGCGCCGGCACACCGGGCAGTCGGGATCAGCGCATGGGTCCAGGTGGACCAGAACGTTTGCCCTGCCTTCAAAATGGCCCTTGATGACCGCCTCTACTTCCTCGGATTCCGAATGTGCCTCCGCCAATGTGAAATTCCTGGGCAGGATCAGGTGAAGGCTTACGTTCACGAAACTGCCTGAACGAAAGGCCCTGAGTTCATGTATTCCCACCCAGTTCTCTTTTCGGTGTTCCTCCAGAAGTGAAGAAATTTCCTTCAGAAATTCGGGATCAGCCCTGTCCATGAGGCCGGCGGAAGATTTTTTCACCAGGATGATGCCGGTGTACAGGATGCTGAACCCGACCATGCAGGCGATGGTGCCATCCAGCCGGTATAGTCCTGTTAGATGCACCAGCAACAGGCCAAGAAAAACCCCCGCAGAGGTTATTACATCGGTAAGGACATGCCTGCCATCGGCTGTAAGGGCCAGTGAATGGGTTCTTTTGCCGGTTCGAACCAGGATGAGACCCAGGATCAGGTTTATCATCCCTGCCCCCAGGAGTATGTAAAGACCTACTGTAAGGTTTGGAAGGGGTTGTGGCCGAAGGATGTGGGCCAATCCGCTCTTGAAAATGCCGATGGCGGCAATGATGATCAGAGCGCCTTCAAATCCGGCGGAGAAATATTCCACTTTTCCGTGACCGTAGGGATGGCTTTTGTCCGGGGGTTTAGCGGCCAGAACGATGCTGACCAGGGCAAATGCG
Source organism: Deltaproteobacteria bacterium (assembly GCA_021159825.1). Taxonomy (GTDB): domain Bacteria; phylum Desulfobacterota; class DSM-4660; order Desulfatiglandales; family Desulfatiglandaceae; genus NaphS2. The sequence continues at coordinate 2,509 of JAGHDR010000337.1, forward strand.
CTTGCCACCACGTTGATGATGGATTCAAGTGCGTCCGAGAAAACGGCGGAAGAACGGGTGAGGTGAAATGCGTAGAATTTTGCGGCCATCAGCATGGCGCCGATACTGAGCGACAGGCTGATGGCGATCAGGCGGGCTTTGAAGTGGTCTTTTGTTGTTTCTTTTTTTTTCAAGTCCTGATCCGGATAAACCTGCGACGTTGAAAGAGAAAACCGGAAAAGATCAATGGCCCGCAAAATAAAGTTGATGGAACTGTTTTACCAGATCTCTTAATTTGGCTGCATTCTGGAGATCCGTTGTTTGTTTGCATGCCGTTGATCTGTTATCGGATGATTTTTGAATCTTGTCAAGCTCGGCAGTCGCAGTTCACCATTGGGAAGTCTGCTGCGGAAACGGGTTCGAAAAATTTTCATTGACAAATAGAACATTAAGAGGTATAAAGAAAAGTTATTTTTTAAGTAAATATGATTACAGGGTTGTAATGTTCCTGAAAGGTTTAGGTAAGGTTCGGCAGATATCCTCTCAAAATGAGGCCAGTGTTTTGTCGAGAGAATTCCCATGGCAAAGCGTTTTTCAGGCACCTGACATTTTGGAATAGAATCCGGAGAAGAGATATCATGACGAAGAAAAGAGTTATCAGTGAAGAGGTCTTTGCTGCCATGTTGGATCAGGCAATTGAGGACTTGAAGCAGAGTGGTTTGGATGCCGGTGAGGTCTTTTCCATTGTGGAAGAGAATTTCGGCGTTTCTTATGCCCGCAGGTTTTGCAGTTAATGAGTTACAGCCCGAAAGTGTCTCGCGGGTGAAGGACACCCATGCCTTCCTCCCCTGCAATCCTGGAAATCTTTACCGATTGCACCTGTCCATGGTGCTATTTCATGTCCGGGCGGATCGCTCAGCTTAAAAAAGAATATAATATTCAAATTCGACGTCGGATGTTTCCGTTTCGTTCGGATACCCCAAAAGACGGTCTTTCACTGAGTGCCTGTTTTTCTGACGACCCCCTTGTGGTCAATGAAAGAATGCGCAACCTGAAAGAAACAGCGGAGGCTCTCGGGCTGCCTTTTGGTACACCTGAAATGATCTACAACAGTCGTTTGGCCCAGGAGCTGGGCCTCTGGGCTGAAACCAGGTGTAAGGGCGATGCTTTTCTTCAGGCACTGTACGTCGCCTACTTTGTGGATTCAAGAAATATTGCGAGAAATTCCGTATTATTTGAGACTGCCGCTTCGGTGGGCCTTCCAGCCGAGGATTTTGATGAAGTGATCAAAGCCGGAACCTTTAAAGAGCGTGTGGATCGGGATTGGGCCATGGCAGAGGCGATGAATATTCTGGTCTTGCCCACCTTTGTGATAAACGGGGATCGCCTGGTTGGGGCTCAGCCCTACCGCAAGCTTCAGCGGCTGATTGAGAAAAGCGGTGTTGTAACGAAAAAGGGATGACCGATATTTCCGAGTGAAATTTTATCATGAAATGGCATCATTTTTTGCTGGATCTTTCGGTTACCCTGCTCTTGTGGTGTTATTACACATTGGGCTTTGTCCTTTTTTTTGCGCCGTTTTATTTTTGGGTGTACTGTTTTGCCAAAAAACGAAGAACCGCATTTCAAAAGCTGAACCATATTTTCTACAAAGGGTTTTTCGGTCTTATAAAACTGTTGATCCCTTCCTGTCGGTGGAAAATTCCGGAGGCAGTGCGAAAAATTCACTCTTCGGTAATCGTGTGCAATCACCGATCCTACATTGATCCTATTTTGCTGATTTCCATTTATGAGCGGCATACCACCATCGCCAAAGCTCGCCTCTTCGGCATTCCGGTTCTCGGCACAATCCTTTCCTTGTCAGGATACATCCCGTCCACGGGCCGGGGCCGTTTTGCGGATCTGATGGTGGATCGCATTGAGGGTATGGACGGGTTCCTTGCTTCGGGCGGCAACCTGTTTATCTTTCCAGAGGGCACCCGCAGTCGGGATGGTCGCATCGGCAGTTTGAACAAGGGGGCTTTTAAGCTTGCCAAAATGTGCAAAGCACCGATAAAGGTTCTCTTTATTGAAAATACGGACAAACTGTTTAAGCCGGGGAAGTTTCTGCTTAATGCCCACCGTCCCAATACCGTTACCGTGGCGCTGGTTGCGGAAATGGATCCGGATTACCGGTCCGACCAATTTTCAATCAACGGTTTAATGGCTGAGGTTCATGCTCTTTTGGAGAAAAAATATCGATAAAGGTCCCTGAAATTCTTGTTCCGTAAGCCGGTTCAGGGATCTTGAGGGATTATAAATATGGGA
>JAGHDR010000073.1 GCA_021159825.1 Deltaproteobacteria bacterium
ATCAATTCATTTACGGACGATCAGTTTGCCGGTCAGATTGAGGCACGTTTTGCGGCTTAACCACTAAACGAACAACAGAGGAGATTTCTCATGACAGAGGATTTTTATCCGAGAATACTTGTTTTTTGCTGCAATTGGTGCAGCTATGCGGGAGCGGATCTTGCGGGCGTCTCACGGATACAATACCCGCCCAGCGGCAGGATCATCCGGGGTATGTGCAGCGGCAGGGTTGACCCAACCACAATTGCCGAAGCGTTTATCAACGGGGCTGATGGATTCTTGATCCTTGGTTGCCATTTTGGTGATTGCCACTATATCGACGGCAACTACACGGCGCAAACAAAAATAGATATGGCCCATGAGATGTTGGTTTATGCGGGCCTGAATCCGGATCGGCTGGAATTTAATCAGGCCTCGGCAGCCGAAGGCCAACGGTTTGCCGATCTTAACGCCGAGTTTCACGAAAAGATCCAAAAGCTCGGCCCTCTGGGATCAGCGGATAAATATCAGTTGCCCGAACTCACGGAAAAAATCAAGATCGCTCAGAAGGCCCTGGCAGGGCCAAAGCTTCGCTGGGTCGTGGGCAAAAAACCTGTCTTTACCAGCGACGGCAACAAGTATGGGGAAATGTTTACCCAACACGAGATTAACCGGACCTTGAGCGGCATCATCATTGACGAAATGGCCACGTATTCCATCATATCCGTGCTTGAAGAGAAACCCGCTGCGGTGAAGGATTTGGCCAAAAATTTGGATATACCCGCGCCGGATACGCTGAAATATGTTCTGGCGTTAAAGCGCAGGGGATTTGTGGAACTGGATGGTGTGGAGGGTACGTCTCCGATTTACAGATACACAGGCGAACAAAGCTGAAGAAGGGAGGTGTTAAAGATGGCTGAGAAAAAAGTTCTGGTGATGGGTGGAGGGGCTACCGGCGTTAAGGCGGCATTGTTTGAAGCAGCTTCCGGAAACAGGGTTTATCTGGCAGAGCATTTCCCCGGCATAGGGGGGGAACGGATTCCTCAAGACAGAATCATTGTAAACGGGGATGCCCTTACTGCGCCTGATCTGGAAGCCGTCAGGGATAAGGTTGAAGTGCTTACCAATGCGGATGTGCGGAATATCGTAGATGAAAACGGTCGGTACAAGGTTAAAATCCATTGCCGGACGCCTCGTGTTCATGCTGAAAAAGACGATAATTTGGTAAACGCTATCAGGGTGTGCCCAATCCACATGTACGACGACTATAACGAGGGTCTGGAATGGCGTACCGCCGTTGACTTTTTTAATTCCGCGGATGGCAATTACAATATTTATAAGGAGGATATGCCGGTTTGCCAGAGGGCATGTCCGATCAATCTGGATATTCGGACCTACGTGGGCCAAATCGCAGACGGAAAGTACGCTGAATCGCTTGCCGTTATCCGCAGAAAACTCCCCTTTCCGTTGAGCATCGGCAGGGTTTGTCCCCATCCGTGCGAAGACGAGTGCAACCGGCAGCACCTGGATGAGCCGATCAGCATCTGTTTCCTGAAACGGTATGTGGCCGACGTTGAAATGAATGCCGACATCAAGCCCGTGATTCAACTCCCGGAAGAAACCTATCCTGAAAAGATCGCTATTATCGGCGGTGGTCCCAGCGGACTCACCTGTGCCTATCACCTGGCCCTGCTCGGATATACGGGTAATATAACGGTCTTTGAGGCCTTGCCCGAGCCGGGTGGCATGCTAAGGGTGGGAATCCCCGAATACCGCCTTCCCAAGGCGATTCTCGCCAAAGACGTTGAATTTGTCGCCGGGCATGGCGTGGAGATTAAGTGCGGGGTGCGCATTGGGAAGGATATCCGCTTTGATGATATCCGGAAGGACTATGACGCGGTGCTCATTGCCGTCGGTGCCCACATGGGGATGAGCATGCGGGTCAAAAACGAGGATGCGGAGGGCTGCTTTGAGGGTATCAAGTACTTAAGGGATGCGGCCCTCGGAAATGAGATCCCCAACAAGGGGACATGTCTTGTGGTTGGCGGCGGAAACGTTGCCATGGATGTGGCTCGAACAAGCCTCAGGGTCGGTTTTGATCAGGTACATTTGCTGTATCGCCGGACCCGCAAGGAGATGCCTGCAAGCCCGTGGGAAGTGGACGCAGCCGAGCATGAAGGGGTGAACTTCCATTTTTTGGTTGCTCCCCGGGAGATTATCGTCAAAAACGGCAAGGCCGTGGGCATGAAGTGTCTCAAGATGAAACTTGGCAAGCCCGATGCGAGCGGAAGGCGTCGCCCCGTGCCGATCGAGGGTTCAGAGTTTGTCATGGACGCGGACACGATCTTTGCGGCCATTGGGCAAATAACGGACAACTCGTTGGTGGACGAAAAACTCGGACTTAAGTTTGGTAGAAAGCTTAATTTTGAGGTAAACCCAAAGACCTTTGAAACCAATGTGACAGGGGTGTTTGCCTCGGGTGATGCGGCTACGGGCGCAGATATTGCCGTCAGGGCCTGTGCCGGTGGTAAGACTGCGGCAATATTTATCCACAAATATCTGAGAGAGAAAAAGTAAAATGTATATCTACGAGAAAAAAGGAAGATACATCATAGATTTCACGGATACCCCGGGCAAACGAGCTGAGATGCCCGAGATCTCCGTAGCGGAGAGACAGGGCAACTTCACGGAAGTTGAAACCGGCTTCACGGAAGATGCCGCCGTGGCCGAAGCGAAGCGGTGTCTTAGCTGCCGGCGGTGTCTTGGATGCGCCCTGTGCTGGGCCGAGTGTGAGCCTGATGCGATCGATTTTGATATGACGGACGAGGATTTTGATCTTACGGTGGATAAAGTCATTCTCACCTCCGGAATGCAGCGCAAAATTGCCCCCATAGCCGGCAACTATGGCAACAAACATATGAACGTGGTCACTGATCTGCAGGTAGAACGTATGCTGGCGGATTCCGGGCCGAGCGATGGTTTCATATTTCGCCCCCAGGACGGAGAGATTCCGAAAAAAATCGCTTTTGTCCAAACCTTTGGATCGGTTGACGACAAGATCCGGGATGCAGCCCTGATCTTTGGTATTAACGAGGCGATCATTGCCAAGGAAAAAATAGACGACGTGGAGATCTGTTTTATTTCGCCGGACATGGACGCCTTTCAGGCGGGCACCGCGGGAAGTGGTCTGGAGAAGGTTTCCGGCGTCAACTTTGTAAACGGCACGGTGGTTGAGGCAGCCGAGACAGGCGAAAACAAAGATGTTGAGCTCCGATACGAAGGAGGCGGGAGTGAAAAAGCCGAGATCTTTGACCTCCTCGTGCTTCTAACCCAGCCACAGCTTCCGCCCGGCATTGAAGATGCAGCAAAGATGGTCGGCGTTGAAGTCGATTACGCCGGTTTCCTGGGCAAGGCCGGAGAGATGGTGGAAACAGAGAAGACCGGCGTTTTTTTGGCGCAGAACGTGTAGAACCGATCAGCCGGTGCAAGGCGTAACAGGCTCGGGCTTTGCCCGAGCGAGCTCCGGGTTTTTTGGATTCATCGGTATTGTTTTGGCCTAATGTGGAATTTCTTGATTCTGAGCCCCATTATCCTTTCAGAGGCGCCGAGGAGCTTTGCTGTTTCGGCAATATTTCCCCGTGCTGATTTTAGGGCATCCATAATGAGGTCCCTTTCAAACGCTTCAACGGAAGTTTTTAAGTTTCCGGAGGGAATCGTATTCGATGTCTCGGCTGTTTGAAGGGTTGGGGGCAGATGGTAACTGTGAACCACATGGTCCGTACAAATCAGCACGGCACGGTTCAATACAGTTTTCAAGTTCCCGCACATTGCCCGGCCAGTGAT
>JAGHDR010000011.1 GCA_021159825.1 Deltaproteobacteria bacterium
AGTACTATGAATGTATAATGGCAGAGGAGCTGAAGGGTGCGCTGACGTACTGAAGGGATACGATCACACAGATACTCCAGTCGGAAAAAATGGCTTCAATAGGGCAACTCGCCGCCGGTGTAGCCCATGAAATCAATAACCCGACAGGCTTTGTGAGCAGCAATCTCAAGTCATTATTGGATTACCAGCATGACATCAACAGTCTCCTTATGGAATACAGGAGGTTTATAACCGGCCTGAAGGAGGTTGCCCTGAAAGAAGGTTTCCCTTCATTTATTGCGCAGCAGGTGGAGCGGATCGCAGACCTGGAAGAAGAGATTGATGTGGACTTCATCCTGGAGGATGTCCTGGACCTGATTGGAGAGTGCCGTGAAGGAACCGAACGGATCAAAAAAATTGTGCTTAATCTCAAGGACTTTGCTCATCCCAATGAAGATAAGATGCAGGTCTCTGACATTAATAACGGGATTGAATCGACACTGAATGTTGTATGGAATGAGCTTAAATATAAGGCAACCGTCACAAAAGACTACGGAGACCTGCCTCCTATAAAATGCTATCCCCAGCAACTCAACCAGGTATTTATGAATCTGCTGGTGAATGCAGCCCAGGCCATAGAAAAAAAGGGAAAGATCATGATCTCCACCCGGGTTCTTGATGGCCGCGTTGAGATTAAAATTGGGGATACGGGCTCAGGAATTCCAAAAGAAAACCTCTCCAAGATATTCGACCCGTTTTTTACTACCAAGGACGTGGGCAAAGGAACCGGTCTTGGATTGAACATGGCCTACAATATCATTAAAAAGCATAACGGGACCATTGATGTAGAGAGTGAAGTGGGGAAAGAGACCATTTTTACGATCCGGTTTCCGGTGGAGTGAGGATTGTCGATTGATGATTGCAGAGAAATGATAAATGGCAGGGAGTAGATGACAAATGAACAGATCGTTGCTCATTGTAGACGATGAACCCAATGTAATAAACAGTCTTAAACGGCAATTAAGACGCGAAGGCTATGAGATTTATTCGGCTCAATCCGGAGAGGCCGGCCTCGATTTGCTTAAAAATCACAACCCGGCGGTTGTCCTGTCCGACCAGATGATGCCTGAGATGGATGGCATTGCATTTTTGGTGTCGGTTAAAGAGGTTAAACCGGACGCGGTTCGAATTCTTTTGACGGGGTACGGCACGTTGGAGAGTGCCATGGCCGCTATCAAACACTCTCAAATCTTCGAATATCTGACCAAGCCGTGGTCTGGCGCAGGCATAAAACAGACTATTTCCAGGGCCTTTGAACATTACGACCTTGTTGCGGAAAACAGGCGCCTCCACAAAATCACCCGTGAGCAAAATAAGCAGTTAACGTTTATGAATGAACATCTTGAGAATCTGGTTCAAGAAAGAACATTGCAGTTTGAAAAAGCAATGCACGAAGGGATTATAATGCTTGCTGCAGCCGCGGAGGCAAGGGACGATGATACCGGAGGCCATATTCGCAGGGTCCGGGCTCTTACCCATGATATTTGCCGGGGCCTCGGCATGCCCCCTGAAGAATGTAAAAAAATCGGCTTTTTCAGTATCATGCATGATGTGGGAAAGATTCATATCTCGGATAGCATTTTGAAAAAGCCGGGGCCGTTAAGCGCGGAAGAATGGGCGATAATGCAGACACACACCATCATAGGGGAGAAAATCCTGGGCAACAGGGATTTTTACCGGACTGCCCGGGAAATAGCCCGGAGCCATCATGAGCATTGGGATGGAAACGGTTATCCCGACCGGCTGATGACGAATGAAATACCCTTGTCCGCCAGGATCGTGATCGTGGCGGATGTCTTTGACGCCTTGACCCATAAGAGGGCTCTGTCAGTGGAAGAGGCCCGGTCAAGCATGAAGAGCGAGTCCGGGAAATTATTTGACCCGGAGATCCTTGATGTTTTTCTTGATTTAAAAATCAAATTTCCCGAGGAGACATTCGATGACGCTCAAATATAAGCATACGATCTTGTTTGTGGACGATGAGGAACCGATCACAAAGGCCCTCAGACGGCTTTTCCGCAAGGAAGGCTATCAAATACTGACCGCGTTGAGCGGCAGAGATGCGCTCGAACAGTTGAAAAACTCGGAAAAAGCCGTATCATTGATCATCTCCGATCAAAGGATGCCCCAAATGACAGGGGCCCAGTTCCTTGAAAAGGCAAAGGCGATCGTACCCAATGCCATCAAATTTCTCTTGACCGGTTATTCCGACATGGAGGCGGTTATCAATGCAGTCAACAAGGGAGAAATCTATCAATATCTAACGAAGCCCTGGAATGACGATGATTTGATTCTTCAAGTCAGACAGGGCCTTGAGCAGTTTGAATTGGTGTTGGAAAACAGGCGGCTCCTTGTTCTCACAAAAAAGCAGAACCATGAGTTGAGTGAGTTGAACAGGGATCTGGAAAAGAAGGTAGAGGAGCGAACCCGGGAAATCACGCAAAAGAAAGAAGAGCTTGAAGCTGCAAACAGCAAGTTGAAGAGCAGCTTCAAGGGAACGATCCGGTTGCTTTCCGCGCTGGTTGAAACCCTGAACCCCACTCTGGGCAGATATATGAGTCATACCGCGCGAATCGCAAGAGAGATCGCAGAGGAATTGGGTTTGAGCGCTGAAGATGTGGATCAGATCGAGATGGCCGGAATGATCCATGATATAGGTCTCCTGGGATTGCCGGAAAAGGTATGGGCAAAAGATGAAAGGGATATGAATGAGCGGGAAGCGATGGGATTTCGCGAGCATCCGATTATTGCCAAGGTTTGCCTCGAATCCGTGGAAAGATTAAGAGAAGTAAGTGAAATCATCCTTCATCACCACGAACAGTACGACGGGGACGGCTTTCCCAAGGGATTGGCGGGTGATAAAATCCCTCTCGGATCGCGTATTGTAGGGGTTGCAAGCGGGTACTGCCGAATAGTGGATATATGGGAACGAGACGTGAACCGGATCATTGATAAGGCGCGAAAATACCTCGGCAGCCAGCCGCTTAAGCGCATAGAGATTCAGGAACCTGAAGTAATGCTTGAGGAAATCGCGGAGAAGATGATTTTGCTTGAGGCGCATCAGCGTTACGATATGGAGGTGGTCGCAAAGCTGATCAAGATAACCGGAGCATCCAGAGTTACCAAAAAAACCAGGCTGGAAAAGGAGATTCTGCCCGTTGGGGTTGAGAGTCTGACAGAGGGAATGGTGCTGGCTAAAAATCTGCGATTGAAAGACAGCAGGCTCCTGGCTCAAAAAGGCACGAAATTCACGAAGTCCTCGATCAAAGCCATAAAAAGTCTTGCGGAATCTCAAGGTATAGTACAGCCGATTCTCGTATTGGCCCAAGAAAAATCGCAGCCGGGCCAATCGACGGCCGGGAATAAGAAACAGGGTGCCTGAGCGTCTATTGATTGAAAGGTCGAACAGGGAGAATACGAAATGGATTCAAAGAACATAATGAAGCGGCTTGATCGCATCGACGATCTTCCCACACTGCCTGCCATTGCCATGGAAATG
>JAGHDR010000402.1 GCA_021159825.1 Deltaproteobacteria bacterium
ATCCAGGGCATCGAGCTGTTCCTGCACATGGGCCTGCTGCTCAATAAGCTTTTCCATGGCCGCGTCATCCATGGGCTCGGCAAATTTCAGGTTAATTTCCTCAAACTCCCGGAGGGCCTCAACCGTCTCCCGGACCCCTTCTTCAACCACCTCCCGAACCGTCTTATCCACATCCACCAGCGGTTCCTGCTCCAGGTAGCCCACCGTGTATCCGTCACTGAGGATGGCCTCACCACTAAAATCCTGATCTTCCCCGGCCAGTATCCGCAACAGAGAACTTTTCCCCGAACCGTTGAGCCCCAGAACACCGATTTTAGCGCCAAGGAAATAGGAGAGCGAAATATCTTTTAATACCGGCTTTCGATCATAAGACTTGCCGACCCGGAGCATTGAATAGATGATTTTATTGACTTCGTTTGCCACTGAATCTCCTTATTGTTGGTTTTTCAAAACGGCGTAAACATCCCGAATAATTTTTTCAGAGACTTCCCGCATGGCCAGGCTCATGGTTTCCGCAAGCCCGCGGGGATGCTCCTCCTTACACTTTTTGGTCAACCGATATGATTTTTGAAATAAAATCCGTTTGCTGACATCCGGTTCCTGCAACACCACCAGGGTGATGCTCACCCCCAGCACCGCGTCCCACCCTTCGGGCGTATCCCATTCAAAAAATTCATCCATTGATGATCATGACCGCATCGGGAAGCTGATCACACAATTCCCGAAACCCGAACAGGGTCTGACTGGTGTCATCAAGACGCTTCGCCAGGTATTTTGCCACCACCGTACCACTTCCGGAAATTCCTTCAGAAAGGGCTCCACATTCTCTTTGGGAATGCGGATCGCTTTCACATCGGTCATGGCCTTTACGGTGGCCGTTCGCTTTTCGCCCGGAAGAAAGGACATCTCTCCGAACACAACCCCTTCTCTGGTTATCTCGGCAATCTTTTTGGTCCCTTTAAGGATATCTATCCTGCCGGACACCAGGACATAAATATCCTGGGAATCATCCCCTTCAAAAAACAGGGTCTCACCTGTCTCATAAGAAACGAGATATACCGCTCCATTTCGGGGTTGTGAATGATACTGTTCAGGATGACAGTTTTGCCAACACCTTAATCCAAAGTATTTGATTTCAGGGGAAAGGGGGACGACCGTAAATACAGGGGAAGAAAGACGACAACGGTGGTCACACCATTTTCCGATCGAATCTCCATTTTTCCATTGAGCAACCGCAGAATTCGGTGAGTAATATAGAGACCTCGACCTTCACCGGCCCCCTCGAGGCTCTTCATCTGATCCTCCTGCGACATTTCACCGCTGTTTGAAATTTCCGCGCAGGCCCACTCCCCATGAGCATAGGTTCGAACGGCCAGGGTACCGCCTCTCAGCGGAATCGCTTTGGTCGCGTTATTCAAAAGGTTGTCAAAAACCCGCTCCATGTGAACTGAATGGCACTTGACCCTCAAGTTCCGATCATACGGCCCTTGTTTCAGCATTACATCCTGCCGGAGCAACTCTTTAATAACCTCTTTGTTGATCTCAACCCTGTTCTCCACCGTACGGGAAAAATCCACTACCTGTTCTTCCCCTACCGCGTAGACACCCATGGCCAATTCTTGCAGCCGACTGGTTTCCTCAAGCAGGATATCCACATATTTTTCAATCTGTTCCCTGGAAGATTCAAGATCATCTTTTCGCATCAGGGATTTCAAACGGCGCGCAAAGCCGGCCGTGGCAATGGCCGGGTTTTTAAAATCATGAAGGGCATCATCGAGTTGCTCCATTTTTTGCGCCTTCATTAATTCCCGACCCAGAAAGAGAAAAACCCTGATCTCTTCCTCACGGTATCTTTTTCGATAGTCCAACGCGTCAAATGCCATAAAATGGGTAATTTCGCCACCCACTTTGAGGGGAATAAACAAGACCGAATTTATCCCGTGGCGTTTGGCAAACCGCTTATTGCCCTCCGACATCAGGGTGCTGCGTTTCACATCAACGATCAGAATATAAAACGGGGTCACCACTTCGTATCTGGAGTCACCGGTATAGTCCCTGAGGTTCAGTAACAATTCATAAACAAGCTCACTGTTGACCGGTACGGCCTTCCCTACGGAGTGGTAACCTCCGATCCACGGAAAACCCGCCTGCAGAACAACCTGATCCAGGGCAGGACCCACCGAAAACAAGGCGCAACTCTGAAGGTCCACCATATCCGCCAACTCCGGAACCACTTCATTGAAGACCTCCGCCAGCTTCACCCCGCCACGGGTCCCCAGCTTGAGAAAAATATGGTTCACAATAGCTTCCCGCTTTTCAGCGACTCGGTTCAAATTCAGAATTTTTTTGTGGGCGATGACAAAACTGAGCCGTTTGGCCATGGTGTTGGCGGCTTTGATTTCAAGGCGGCTGAACTTTCGCTCACGGTCCTCGTAATAGAGCTGAATAACACCCAGCGTATCCCGTTCTCTGGGAAAAAAACGGGGAATTTCGAAGGGAATGGCCATCAAAGAGTGGAGGCCCTCCTTAACAACGGTCTTTTTATTGTGATATAGCTTTTCTTTCATCAGATTGGGGACAAAATAGGTTCGGCGGCCTCGTAAAACCTCCCCGGCAATACTGTCTTCGAGGGGGATAGCGGTTTCCCGCGTCTCCTCTCTGGACGGGTATGATCCATAGGAAAGCATCTGTTCGGTCTGGGGGTCGTATATCCGGACGGAAGCAGATGTTGCTCCCAGGAAAGAGACCATGTGGGAGGTGGCTTTTTCCAGGATTTCCTGTTCGGAAAGGTCCGGATCAATATCAACGATCTTGTCAATCTTTCCGATAAACCATCTCAGAAACTTCGGCAGAAGGCTTTCTTCAAACCATTGAATGTAATGTGTCCAGAATTCCGTATTTTCAGGAAATCTTTCGGCCCAGGGTTCCAGTTGGATATCCCTGATCAGATTCTCCAATCCCGTCAACATAGAATGCACTCTCATTATGGGGGCAGGGCTTAAGTGAACTGGGGTCAAGATAGCAAATGCCCTTCAGCAAGTCAAGTAGGGGCACGCTGCAGCGTGCCCCTACGCGGCTATACCCCCTAAAAATCCTCCCACTTGACCCCCATGCCTGTCTGTGGTAGGTCTAATTTAAAATGCCCATGGATATCAGAAAATCTTTCGAAATACTTGAAATCGGTGCAGACGCCACAGAAGACGAAGCGAGACAGGCTTACAAGGATCTTGTGGCGGTCTGGCACCCTGACCGCTTTTCTCACAACCCACGCCTCAAAAAAAAAGCGGAGGAAAAATTGAAAGAGGCCAACCTCGCTTTTGAAACGGTACAGGCCTTTTTTTCCACCACAGGGAAAAAACAAGCCGCCGGCGGGGAGAAAAAGGGGGAAACCGGGTTCAGCAAAACGGAATTGGCTGCGGAACTGGGTACCGGTGCCGTCCTGACCCTCTGGTCTTACCTCTCGGATAAAATAAATCACATATTGTCTGATGATGGAAAATAGACAAAATTAACATGAAAGGAGCTGTCATGAAAAAACACCATAAAATTGCAGTAGTGATTCTGATCGCGACTCTTGCACTTTTTTTCTTCCAGGGACACACCGTCCTGGCACAGGAGAACCTTAAGAAGCTGGACGATAAGGGCGGCTACATGATCGCCGATCTCGTCATCATGAGACCCCTTGGTATTGCCGCGACCGCCGTGGGAGCAGCCGCCTACGTGTTGTCCCTCCCCTTTTCCCTGGCAGGCGGAAATGAAGCGGAGGCGAGGCAAAAACTTATGGGAGACCCGGCGGGATATACGTTTACAAGACCTCTGGGGGATTTCTAAATCACTGTCTTTTCATTTATAAGAGGTATTCAGGATTAACATTTTGCAGGGCATGAAAAATGTTTCCTTTGATTTTCCTGTTTTTTCTGTAAAAACCGCTCAACATGCCCTTGATCTCTTCCCGTTTGGTCGCCCCCGCGCTGGGGCATCCCAGTTCAATCCGGGGAGAATCCATTTCTTCGGCATAACGTCTTATGAGGTCTTCATCCAAAAGGTAAAGGGGCCTAATAACCGTCAGTTTTCCGCCAAAAAGTTCCTGCACCGGCAGCATGGTGCTGATGGAACCACCATAGAAAATATTCAAGAAAAGGGTTTCGATGATATCGTCTTTGTGGTGACCCAGAGCGATTCGGTTGCACTGAAGGGTACCCGCCAGTTCAAACAGCAGTTTTCTTCTCATTCGCGAACAGAGAAAACAGGGGTTCTCCCGGTTTTCCGGACCATGCGCTCTTGGCCCGATATCACTTTCAATGATCCTGAAGTCGAACCCATGGGTTGAAAAAAAAGCCTCCATTTCCCCGGCGGAATTTCCACCGAAGCCGGGGTCCACATGGACGGCGGTAATGTCATAGGTAATGGGAATTCTTTTCAACCTTTCATGCAAGACCCGCAGAAGAACCAGACTGTCCTTGCCCCCCGATACAGCAACCAGAACGTGATCCCCGTCTCGAATCATTTTCTGATGGTGGATGGCCTTTCCCGTGAGCCGCTTTATCTCTTTGGCAGCAAATCCCAATCCTTACACACTCCCTTATTAAGCTATTAGGCCCTTATCACCTGGTCTTCTGTCACAAAAAGCAAGAAAATGGTATCAGTTGTCAGTTGTCAGTTATCAGTAACAGCATATTGATATTCATTTATCTTCTTCAGGGATTTGCTGAGTCCTGGGAGCATCGCCGAGAGTTCTTTTGTTTCCTGAATCCCTCAGTACGGAAAACTGACAACTGAAAACTGACAACTGCCCCCTACAAGTTCATTTTTGGGTTGCGGGTGTTACCCGCGTTAGCTGTTAGCAATCGGTTAATAATAGGAAGATTTCCTTTTCCGCTGTTGCCTTCCCATGACCAGGCCGAAAATTAGTCCCGCCAGCAACACGACCGCACCTGACAGAAACCATCGGTTTCGCTGCGAAGACTTCAGTATTATGTTTTCCTTCTGCAAGGTTTCCAGGGTCATACGTGCTTCCTGCAAGGCTTTCAGCGTCTCATCGTGGGTTTCCTGAAGCGCCAGTAAAGAACCGGACGCTTTTTTCAGAGATTCATATTTCGTCTTGACACTCTTCAGTTCTTTTTCCGCCCTTTCCAGCTTTTCACTCATCAGTTCCTTTTCACCCGATGAGGCTGTCCACTCTTTTTCAATGTTCTCAGTCCGTTGCTTGAGACGAACGTTTTCCGATTTCAAACCCTTCACCTGAACCTTAAACGGAACATCACGGGTCAGGAAGCGGCCGGCAATCCATCCCTCATCATTACGGGAAGCATTTCCCACGAGACGAACGTGGCTCCACCCGGACTGGATCTCAAGAATCTCCACGGGTGAATCCTGGTTAAGCATGGTGATAATCTTATCTTTTGTACTCGGTCCACCCCGCAAGGTTATTTTTGAGGTATTCACAACATAAGCCTTTTCAGCCCAGCAAATCTGGACTGAAAGAATCACCCAAAGACCCATTAGCATCATACTTGCAATTTTCTTCATCTGGCTTTTCCCCTCTAAGGTAGGGGCACAATGCATCGTGCCCGGTAGGGCACGGCGCACCGTGCCCCTACGGCCCCTTTTCCTTTTTAATCACCCTGATATCCGTAATCATGGTTCCCGGATATTGGCCCTGATCATTCTTTTCCAGATATTTAACCATATCCCAAATGGTGTTCAGGGCAATAGAGACTCCGACCAGGGCTTCCATTTCAACCCCCGTTCGTGCCCGGCATCGCACAATGCATCGGGCCTCAACACCCCCCTGTCCCAGTTCAAAGGTCACCCTGACCATATCCAGCGGTATCTGGTGACAATGGGGAATCAAAAGATGGGTTTGTTTCGCTGCGTTCATGGCCGCAACCTCCGCCACCAGCAGCGGGTCCCCCTTCCTGATCTCCCCCTCACGTACCTTCTTCAACGTCTCGGAAGACAGCCGTATTTTTCCTGCCGCCGTTGCCTGCCGCTTCACCACCGGTTTCTCACCCACATCGATCATGCC
>JAGHDR010000272.1 GCA_021159825.1 Deltaproteobacteria bacterium
AATCAAAGGATTAGCGGAAGAGCACCTCAAAAAAAGGGGGGGGAGGAAAAGAAAAAATCTAAAAGCATTTTCTCGGCTTCTCAAATGCCCTCCCCGATTTTTTTAAAACACTCAAAAATTCCGGAGCTGATATTTGTCACTTTCTCCGGAACAATCTCATTCGTCTCAGGTTTCATATAGAGGTTCTGATTGATTTCAATTTGAAGGGCCATTTTACCGCTGGCCGCCAGGGCAGACCCGTAATGGGTGACAATAAATCCCCCCGCATAGGGAGTGTTGAGGGAAACGGAAAACCCAGCCGTTTCAAATACCTGTTTCATAAAGCGCAATAGTGCCGGTGCGCAGGTGGGTTCTCCTCTGAGCGGATCGCGCTCTCCATCAGCCCCCCCGTTGTTGCCCAGAATAATACCCTTTCTTTTTTTCCCCGCATCGGGGGCCGCCGGCGGGCCGATTCCTTTAAGGGAATGGCAGTCCAGAAGCCCTTTGATACGCGGTTCGGCAAGCGCCCTTTCCAGGTGTCGGTGATAAGGGTTGTAATATGTTGAGAGACGTTGTGCGATTTCCCTTTCATCCGGAATGGCGTCAGGCCTGTAGACCGACCGACCATGGTAATCCACCAGGGCAACCGGCCCTTTAGCATTCCGCTGTTCCGGCGGCCGGTTTAAGTCTACCACCAATCGGCTCCATTCTGCGCATAAAACCATTTCAGCGGGTAGACCGCTGAAAATCTCCCGGGCACCCAGATCAACAGCATCAACCATTTCCATCCGGGTTAGCACGATGTTGGATCGAATCCGCACCGGTATCTTCCCGGAGCAGTGGGGCAGGGAGATGACAAACGGGAAGTTCATGGTGTATCCCCTTTCGCCGTGTTTTCACGCACCCATTCCGCTGCCAAAAGTGCCTGTGGCGACAGGACGCCTTTCATACCCATGACCGGATAAGAAAAAAGGAGCCGGCACAGCCTGCTGTGGGAGTCCCGGCAGCGCGATGCCTTGTTTGTGGTAAGTCTTGGACCATCCGACAGGATAAACTGGTTTTCGCTTTGAATGTGCTGATATTCCAATGTTTCCTTTAAGAAACGAAAACCCCCGTTCGTCGGTTCATATTCGTAAAGACCCGATTTTAATGATGCATTGCCCCTGTTTTCAGAACCCGGCGGCCGGAAGACCAACAGTTGGCTTCCCTGTATGGTTTCAGCGTAGCGGCTGTTCAATGCATCCCGGTTTATCCGGTACGGAATTTCCAGGAATTCCAGCATATGAAAGGCTTCCAAAGGAATGATGCCTGATTGAAGATGGAGCAGCGACAGCATGGGAAGGGCGCCGGTCAGACGTGGATTAATTTCAATGGGACAAGCTTTCCCCTGCTTTTCTTGAACAATGAAATCAATGCCCAGGATGCCTTTATACCCAAGGGTTCCCAGAAAGTCGCCAATTCGACACGCTTGTTCAAAAGCCGATTTTCGGGCAGCTTCAGGCCAGGGGGATGCGCCCCAGGAATGGCCGCAAAATACCCCATCTTCAGCGAAATCCCCACAGCAGGGCAGATCCAGCAACTGCCTTTGCAGGGCAGATACCAGCGTGCCATGACGGGTCACACAAACCACCACGCTGGCCGGTATTCCGTCCAGAAACCGGTGAAACGAAACCGACTCCAGCGGTGTATCCCGCCACCGGTTTTCCGCAAGCCTTCCTTGAAGCTGCCGGTAATCTTCGTTTGTACGGATAAAAAATGTTCCCCTGCCGCCGCCGCGTTCGATTTCCGGAAGCTGAACCACAAAAGCGGGCCCCAGAAAATGGCGCCATTCTTCATATCCCTTCTTATGAATGGCTTCTATGGGATAAATGTCGCCAGGTGCTTGATGGAGGCCCAGTTCAGCAGCCATTTCTTTGAAAAACTTTCTTTTTCCAATAGTTTGACGAAGTTGCGGTGGATTGGTCAGCAACGTCCATCCATTGGCCCTGGCAGCGGATCTCAACTCAGGATAATCCTGGTACAAAAACAAATATTTCGGGCGCGAAATGCCATCCAGAAAACGCCTGGTTCGAGGATGAATCAGAAGGCCCGCGGAATTCTGCCCCGGTGTAAGGTTCAGGTTTTCTGTTTCCTCCTCAAGACAAAAAATGTGTGCTTTCTTCCGCAGGAGCGGAAGGTCTCCCGTCTTGTGAAGGGCAACAATGTGGTAGGTCTTCAGAAAGGATGCGGGTATGATTCGAGAAAAAGCGGTCATCCCCACCCCCACGAATGTGCCGGGCAAAGATTTAAACAGAGCGTTTACCTGTTGAATGTCGTGAATAAACATGGGATTTCGGGTAAAAGAGAGGAATGGTGCTTTATTTACGACTGACTCAGAAAACAGGCCACCAGATGCTGGTTCCCATAGTCTTCCAAAACGGGCTTTTCCAGATTACACCGGCTTTCCTGTGCCAGGGAGCATCTCGGGAAAAAATTGCACCCCACATCCTGAGCATCCTTTCGTTCCCGGGTTAAAAGCGTGCCATACCGCTTTCGGTCGCCGCTGTGACCGAATTTGGGAAGTGCATCAATGAGTGCTTTTGTATAAGGATGTTTGGGACTCCGGATAACCTGGTCGGCCCGGCCCAATTCCATCAGGCGGCCGCGGTACATGACGGCAATCCGATCGCACAGATAGCGGGCTGCGGCAAGGCTGTGTGTAATAAAGAGCTGAGTGACGTCCAGCTCGTTCCGCATCTTCAGGAGGATGTTGAATATCTGGGCGGAAATGGAAGCATCCAGCATGGACGTGGGTTCATCGGCAATGACAAACTCAGGGTCCAATACCATGGCCCGTGCGATGGCCACCCGCTGGCGCTGCCCGCCGCTGAGTCGATGGGGGTAACGATAGAGAAAATCATCGGGCGGCGACAAGCCTACGGACCTGAGGGCCTCCCGGACACGATCTTTTCTACTGCCGGCATGCCCCATCCGATGAATGATCAAAGGCTCAGAGACCGTGTCCAGGATAGACCGTTGGGGGTTGAGGGATTGATAAGGGTCCTGGAATATCATCTGGGCTTTTTTTCGAAATTTCTTGAGTGATTTTCCTTTCAACCCGGTAACCGGTTGGCCATCCATAAGGATTTCGCCGAAATCGGTCTCCTCCAGATTCACAATCAAGCGGCCCGCCGTTGTTTTACCGCTGCCGCTTTCCCCCACCAGCCCGAAAATTTCACCCTTGTTAATCTCAAGGGATATCCGATCCAGCGCCACCACATCCTTGCCACGGCCGGCAAGAAGACCCGCCTTGGTTTTGTAAATTTTGCTGACGTCCCTGATTTCGAGGATCGGTTTACCGTTTGTATCCATGCTGACCTCGGGTGAGTTCCAATGGTTCTCTATTCTCAGTTTAGCAATGGCAACAGAGCGCTTTGTGCCCAGGCCCTATCCGGATCCATTTGGGCGCCTGCGAGCAAGTTAAGGAGACCCCGGAACAACGCTCCCCAAACCGACACCCTGAAGGGGGATAGATCAAGTTGGGGGTTTCTCCCGGGATGGGTATCAGATCATTTTTTTCGCCGGAAATGGTCGGGAATGAAGAGAGCAATGCTTTGGTGTAAGGGTGTACGGGCGATTCAAAAACGGCCTCCCTGGGTCCGTATTCCACCATCTGTCCGGCATACATCACCGCGATATCCTGACACATGTCAGCGACAATGGAAATGTCATGTGAGATAAAAAT
>JAGHDR010000036.1 GCA_021159825.1 Deltaproteobacteria bacterium
CAACATCAGACGTATTCACAATTATGCGGACCGCAACGGGTTTTCCGTACGCGCACACGTGAAAACCCACAAATCGATCGCTATTGCCCGGATGCAGATCGATGCGGAAGCGGTCGGCATTGCAGTGACAAAGGCCGATGAGGCAAGGGTGATGGCCAATCTGGGGGATGTGGATATTACCCCTATCCTATCGTAGGAGAGACACGCACAGAAAGCGTTGCCCGTCTATCCATGGACGGACTATCAGTGTTACGGCCGATTCCGAATATGTTATGGATGGTCTTTCGCATGCGGCGGCAAAGCATAAAACCGTCATGGGGATCTACATTATCTTTGATGCCGGACTTCACAGGTGCGGGGTCTCCGATCCCGAGCAGGTCATAAACCTCGCCCGATACGCAAGAACCCGCCCCGGGCTCCGGTACGAGGGTATTCAAATCTATTTAGGGCACCTGTACGGAGATGCCGCCGGTGATCCGGCGAGTTTCGATAAAATTAATCGTTCGTGGACACCGGCTTACGAAGCCCTGTGCGTTGCCGGATTTTCCCCTGAAACAGTCTCATCGGATTCCACCCCGTCGCTGTTCAATACCCACCTGGTGGAACATGTGAGCGAAATCCGGGTGGGCACCGCCGTTTTGAACGACTATTTTGTTCTGAAATTCGGACACTGCCGCCTTGAAGACTGTGCATTAAGGGTGGTTGCCACCGTTGTTTCCGATATCGTTCCCGGTCAGGTATTAATCGACGCCGGTTCAAAGGCCCTCTCCGCAAAGCAACTTCTTCGGCGTGAGAACCTTGAGATGGGATATGTGGTCGAGTATCCCGAGGCAAGGGTCTTTCGCCTCCACGAAGAACATGGCTGGGTTGATGTGAGCAGATGCAATCATCCGCCAAAAACAGGGGACCGCAGCTCGATTCTACCCGCTTTTACCGCCAAGGATTGCCGCACCAAGGGCCCCAACCATCTGAGGATTTTCAGGCACAAGGATATTGGCGCCGAGGGTCTCTTCCAGCAAAAGCCGTATGCATGGATTCCGCGCAACTCCGCCGGCAAACAAGATCGGCTCTTTGACCGTCACCCTTTTCAGCATGCTGAGCGCCCGTTGCACCACAGATCTGTGCAGGCCCAAGGCAATATCCCGCCGGTCCTCTCCCCTCGCCACCAGTGAAGTGACCTCGGATTCCGCAAACACCGTACACATGCTGCTGATCTGCATCCCGTTTTTTGCCTCCAGCGCCCCAACACCGAATTGATCCAGACTGTATCCAAGGGTATGGGCCATAATTTCGAGAAACTTCCCTGTACCGGCGGCACACCGGTCGTTCATCTCGAACTTGGCCACCTTCCCGCTTCCATTGAGGGAAATGGCCTTGGAATCCTGTCCCCCAATATCCAGTATTGTTTGCACATCAGGGAACAAGGCATTTGCACCCACGGCATACGCCTTAATTTCCGTCACCGTGGGTACATCTAGTGCAAGCTCAAAGAGATGCCGGCCATACCCGGTGGCTGTGATGTGGTCATATCCCACTCCCTCAAGAAGCGCTCCGGCTTGGGTCATCGGGTCAAACCCGGAATCCGCCTGTTTGCTTTCAATGACTTCTCCTCCTTCAACCACTATCAGTTCAATGGTTCGGGAGCCGATATCTATGCCGACATTTCGCATGGGAAAACCTCTCTTTTACTTGATTAACTCTATGAACGCTTCCACCCTTGTCTTGAGCTGTCCCACATCTTCCATGCTGTAATCGGTGTCAATTCGAAGGGTGGGGATGTTCTTTTCTTCAAGGGCTTTTTCCACGGGCATGGCTTCCATAAGATAAGGCTGGCAAAATTGCAGACCATAATGAATCACACCGTCGGCCTTGTAGTGCCTGGCCATTTCAACGATATGCTCCAGTCGATCCGGGTTGGGCGTGAAAATGGCGCAGTCCACCTGGAAATAGCGGTCCACAATGGCCTCCATGAGTTCTTCAACCGTATCCCGGCTATCATCGGTCAGGTTTCGGGCGCCCCGTTCCCCAACACACGATTCCTCTCCCACAATGACTGCACCGGATGTTTCTATGATCCAGGGGAGTTTCCAGTTGGGAACGGCCATGGGACATCCTGATATCAAGATGCGTGGCGTTTTTTCAGAAAACACGCCTTCCTTCTTTTCTATGCGTTGTTCCAGTTCGTCGCACATCTTGTTGACCGATTCAGTGAACCGGACCGGGTCATCAT
The DNA here is from genome assembly GCA_021159825.1 of Deltaproteobacteria bacterium. Taxonomy (GTDB): domain Bacteria; phylum Desulfobacterota; class DSM-4660; order Desulfatiglandales; family Desulfatiglandaceae; genus NaphS2. Next base: position 2,231 of record JAGHDR010000036.1, read on the forward strand.
AAAAGGAGATCTGATTGGCAAGCAGGGCATCCAGCCCGGAAATAGGAACCGGGTCGGCCTTGCGCAAACCGGTGAGCCTATGGATAGCCTTTCTTTTGTTGTTGACGATCTCGATGCCGCTTTTGAGCCTTTCCGCATCGATCGTCACGCCGGTTAATTGTTCAACAGCTTCTTTGAAGCGCAGATATTCGGCCTTGAGAAGTGCTCTCCCTTCAACCGATTTCACCTGGGGCAGATCCATCACGTACAGGTTTGGAACAAGCTCATTAAAGATCTCGTAGGATTTCTTTTTTCCATCACATGTGTTTTCCCCCACGATCATGTCTGCGGATTCGAGATAGGGGCATGCCTTGCCAAGCTTAAATCCGAAAGCCGACTTGATCAGAGCGCAGGTGTTGCGCGGTAAAAGCGTTTCCACCTCATCGGTGGCAAAGTCAGCGCCCGTGCAAAGGCCGACAAGGGTTGCATCGGTGGCCCGGACGATCTCTTCGGGCACAAACACACAGAAAGACCCTATCACCTTTCGGCCTGCCGCCTTTTCATCCATCAATTCCTTAATGCGCAGTCCGTGTACTTCGCTCATCACAAAATCAAAATATCCCATCCCCTCGGGCCGGTCATTCTGGGCCAAATATATGTCGCCATATCCCGTTCCCAAGACTTCTAACAACGCATCGTGCGCAACCAGATCCAGCCCCAGATTTTCCCACATTCCTCTGTAATCTTCGCTCATAGTTTTACTCCTTTTTCGTTCGATTCCAATTGTGTCCGTGTGTCCGGCGCCAAACCGAATCAGGGGTTTCAAATCGGATTGAACACGGACCTTTTTAAGGCACTCCTTGACATAACCCACAGAAAATTTCCCTGAGCATACTATCATCGATCTTTTTCATGAGGATGTCGTCATAGTCCATTTCTTCATCGGGTTCGGGATCAGGCGTCGGATTGCCCGGTTCCTCTTCCCCCGTTAAATGGGTTTTTCCCCTGATTTCACTCAGCTCAGAATCAAACCGCCGGTTGTTTTCGATCCAACGATCACAATCATCATGATTTCCCACATGAGCGATGGCAAGGTCTTCACCTTGTTTCACACAGATCAGACGATAACCGCCACCAAGGTCATATTTCCGGCACTTGTCGATTCTTAATTCCCCATGTTTGGTTCGATTCTTTGTTTCTTTCAAAAACGAAGGATCTTCTCCGACTAATTTTTTCACGACGTCTTGCGCCCTTTTTGCGGCCAGGAACGATTTTTTGTCTCCCCGCTTCAGAGCGTCCAGGAGTCTATTGAATTTTGATTTGCGATGAATAAAAACCGCCATGTCAATCCCACAATCAAATCAGGCTTCTATCATTTCTCATTCGAGAAAATACCGCCCTGCGCCCAAACAATTTTTTCCCGAATACGTCATTCGAAATCATATAGGTTTCTATATTTTCAATTTCTTTTTTCAATTGGAAAACCAGCTTGAATCCAGCCTTTTATGCCGCCCGGACAGCGGTAAACATTTTTGTAGCCGAGTTTCGTGGCCCAAATGGCGCCATTATGCGACCGGGTGCATTTGGTGAATCCACAGTAAAAAACCAATATGCGGTTCTTGTCGGACCCCAACAACTTGATAAACTCGGATTTTTCATTCTTACTCATCTCTTTCAGCTCCGGTATGGGAAGTTCAAATTGAACTGCTCCGGGGTAATGTCCCTTTCTGACATAACTGGGAAGGTGTCAGGAAAGATATGAGTACGAACAATGGAACATGACGAATCAATTTTCCAGCCTAACCCTGCGCTGCCAGACACGGGCAGAAAATCGTGTATTCGCTCAGGTAAAACCGAAAAACTGATTCATGCAGGAACTCCTTGCAGAGATTGGCTATCGAGAATAGGGTGGTCTTTACGATTTGTCAAACTGGAAATTCCGATAGATAAAAATGCCGAGTTAGGGAAAACCTATTACACATTCTATATGTTAATCACTTTATCCGCCAACTGCATAGCGGTTACGATATCAAGCATGTTGG
>JAGHDR010000251.1 GCA_021159825.1 Deltaproteobacteria bacterium
ATGTAAATAGGGAGAAAAATGGGATTTGGGAAAAACCCAGACGAATCAAATAAAAAATTTATATTCTTTAAATTTAGAACTACGCCATTGTTGTACCTTTTGTTGAAAATGACACTGAAATATTTCTTAAAACTGCCTTTCCAAGCCGAAAATATACCAAACGATATGGTTTAAAAGGGGAATGATGAAAAAAATAAGTAAAAAGGCATTTATGCCAATTGATCAGGAAGAAAAAAACCTGATGGAATCAATCGAACGTGATGAATGGCAGTCAGTCGAGAATATTGATCAGGAAAAAGAAAAGGCAATAATGGCGGCCCGAAATACCTTAAAAAAAGAAAAACGAATAAATCTTCGTCTTACTCAAAAGGATTATCATCAAATTCAGATAAAGGCTATTGAGGAAGGCATTCCATATCAAACACTTATATCAAGTCTTGTGCATAAATATCTGAATGGTTCGTTAGCCTCAAAGTCATAAGAAGAGAACAGAACAAATACATTCACCGGAGCGCAATCGCCCTTGAATAGTTGACATACAGTGGTCTAGACAAAATTAACTTTAATTCAAATTTTGGTGTGGCGCCCGGTGATGCCAGCGTTAGAGACCTTATGACAAAGGGAGACCACAGGGAGAAAAGGGGACAGGGCAATAGATGCCATGCTTTCTGCCGGAGCTGTTGCACTACACATAAGTGAGGTTATACCATGAAGCGGATATCTTCATTACTAACGGATCTTTACCAGCTGACCATGCTGCAAGGGTATGTCGAGCAATCAATGGATGATATTGCCGTATTTGAGTTTTTTGTCCGCAAACTGCCAAGGGAAAGGAATTTTTTTATGGCAGCCGGTCTTGCCCAGGTTATTGACTACCTGGAAACCATTGCTTTTGCCCGGGACGACCTTGACTATCTGGCTGAAGATGACCGGTTTCACCCGGATTTTTTACGTTACCTTGCCAACTTTCGTTTCACCGGCGATGTGCATGCCATGGCCGAGGGTACCCTTTTTTTTCCTGATGAGCCGATCATCCGCATAACCGCTCCCATTTTCCAGGCTCAATTAGTAGAAACACGGGTCATTAATATTTTGCAGTTTCAGACCATGATCGCCTCAAAAGCAGCCAGGATGACTCTTGCCGCTCCGGAAAAACAACTGGTTGATTTTGGATTACGCCGGGCCCACGGCGCAGAGGCAGGACTTTTTGCAGCCAGGGCCAGTTACCTGGCGGGATTTAACGGCACCTCCACGGTGCTTGCCGGTAAAATGTACGGCATTCCGGTCTTCGGCACCATGGCCCATTCCTTTATTCAGGCCCATGATTCCGAAACATTGGCCTTTGAGCATTTTGCCGAAAGCCAGCCGGATAATGTCGTTTTGCTCATTGATACCTATGACACTGAAAAGGGGGCGGACAAGGTGGTGGCACTGGCCCCGCGTTTGGCGGAAAAGGGTATCATCATCAAAGGGGTCCGGCTGGACAGCGGGGACATGATCCTGCATGCAAAAAAGGTGCGCCGGATACTCGACCAGGGCGGTCTTACGGATGTGCATATCCTCACCAGCGGCAACCTTGATGAATACAAACTGGCCGAATTTAGTCAAGCAGACGCTCCCATTGACGGCTTTGGGGTAGGGACCAGAATGACCACCTCAGCAGACGCTCCTTATCTTGATTGCGCTTACAAGTTGGTGGAATATGCCGGAATCGCCCGTCGTAAGCGCTCGGAGGGGAAGGCTACCTGGCCGGGGCGCAAACAGGTGTTTCGCAGCTTTGATCCTCACGGCAGAATGTGTGGTGATATACTCACTCTTGCGAGTGACGAATTAACCGGAACACCCCTGGTACAGCATGTGATGAAGCAGGGCAAACGAATTTCCGAGCAGCCGGACGTGAAAAAATCGAGAGAGTATGCCTTTTCTCAGCTTGCCGGTTTGCCGGATTATTTGATACAATTAGACGAAAGTGAGAAATATCCGGTTGAAATATCCAGGCCCCTTGCCGAACTTGCGCAAAAAGTGGATTTGAGGAGCAGTGCCGAGCCGTGAAACAGGTGATCACCAGCGAAAAAAAGCCGATTAAGCTCTGGCTTGACGATATCGAGGGAAATACCCTGGCCCAGGCCCAAAATATTGCCAACCTGCCCTTCGTCTTTAAGCATGTGGCAGTGATGCCCGACGCCCATCTTGGCTACGGGATGCCCATCGGCGGGGTAATGGCCTCCGAAGAGATGGTGATCCCCAATGCGGTGGGGGTTGATATAGGCTGTGGCATGTGCGCTGTAAAAACCTCGCTCACTTCAATCTCAACGGAAAAGCTCAAAGTCGTGCTTGGCGGCATCAGAAACACCATTCCCCTTGGTTTTAAACACCACAAAAAAAAACAGCACAGGTCCCTAATGCCGAAAGTACAAGGTGGACGGATCGAAGATCTTCCCCTTGTCTCCAGAGAATACAGCAATGCCAGGACCCAACTCGGTACCCTTGGGGGCGGCAATCATTTTATCGAAATCCAGAAAGGGAACGACGGCCATATCTGGCTGATGATCCATTCCGGCAGCCGCAATATCGGCTTTAAGGTGGCCAACCATTACAACCGGCTGGCCATTGATTTGAACCGTAAATGGGGATCAAATATTCCCCATAAATGGCAGCTTGCTTTCCTGCCCATTGACGACGAAAGCGGCAGAACCTATCTCCGGGAAATGCAGTATTGTCTTGATTTCGCCTATGCCAACCGTAAACTGATGATGGAGCGGGTAAAGGATGTCCTGCTAGCGGTGGTACAGCCGGTTACCTTTGAGCCGATGATCAATATCGCCCACAACTATGCGGCCCTGGAAACCCATTTTCATAAAAATGTCATGATTCATCGCAAAGGGGCCACAAGTGCCCAAGAGGGAGAGATCGGTATTATTCCCGGTTCCCAGGGCACTCCAAGTTATATTGTTCGGGGCAAGGGAGAACGTGAGAGTTTTCAGTCCTGTTCCCATGGGGCCGGTCGTAAAATGGGACGTAAACAGGCCCAACGACAACTGGATTTGGAGCATGAGCAGAAATTGCTGGAAGACCAGGGCATTCTCCACTCCGTTCGCAGTAAACGGGACCTTGATGAAGCGTCCGGGGCCTATAAGAATATAGATGAAGTCATAGAGAATCAACTTGATCTAGTGGAAGTGCTGGTTGAGTTGCGCCCTTTGGCGGTGATTAAGGGGTAGGTTCCAAGATGCAGGGCATGTTTACCCAACAATTGATTGCATGTTATCTCTTTCGCAACCGTTCACCGGGGGTCGCAAAAGGCGCCGCTGATCTGGAGACGACAATATATTTTTTACAAGCGATCCCTGAACCGGCAACCATAAACCGATCCCATGTTAAAAATAGGCAACCTCTCACTTAAAAATTACCTCATCATGGCCCCCATGGCGGGCATCACCAACCCGCCGTTTCGTTTGATCGCCAAACGGCTGGGAGCGGGCCTCGTGGTCACGGAGATGGTGAGCGCCGCGGGTCTTTCAATGGGCCATGAAAAGACCTTTCGCTACCTGGAGGGTTCTCCCGAGGAAAAGCCCCTCTCGGTACAGATATTCGGTGCGGACCCTCAGGACATGGCCGTGGCAACTGAAATTGCGATTGAAAAAGGCGCCGACCTGGTGGATATCAACATGGGATGCCCCGCCCGGAAAGTGGTCAGGAACGGGTCCGGCGGAGCGCTACTTCGAAATCCGGCGTCAGTTCGGGATATGGTCGCGGCCGTCCGCAAGGTCTGTACCGTTCCCCTGACCGTGAAAATCCGGGCAGGCTGGTCCCCACCGGAGGCCAATTTTCTGGAAATCGCCCGCATCATTGAGGATTGCGGCGCAGATGCCGTCACCGTCCATCCCCGGTTCGTGAAACAAGGGTTTTCAGGGCAGGCAGACTGGGGCATCATCCGGGAGGTCAAGAAAAAGCTGGGGATTCCCGTCATCGGCAACGGTGACGTATTTAAACCGGCGTCAGCCTTGAAAATGAGAGAAGAAACCGGGTGTGACGGCGTCATGATCGGTCGGGGCGCCATGGGAAATCCATGGATATTCAAGCAGATTCTGGACCTTGAGCAGGGCTTGGAGGCGCGCCCACCCAATTTGTCTGAAAGAAGGGCCGTCATTACGACACATTTCGAATTACTGTCCCGCATCATCGGTGAAAACAGGGCCTCTAAACTGATGCGGGGATTGCTCCTGGGATATACCAAAGGTCTGCCCCACAGCAGTCGTTTTCGCGGATCTTTTACCGGCATCAAGGATTTTCGGACCATGGTGGAAGCTCTGGACCGATATTTTGCCACCCTCATGGAACGCCGGGAATTGTCAGGAGATAACCCCAAATGAAAGTGATCTTAGCCAAAACCGCCGGCTTCTGCATGGGCGTGCGACGGGCCATGGAAATGGTCATGGCTGAATCCAACAAAAAAGAAGGGCCGCTCTTTACGTTTGGTCCCCTCATTCACAACAAACAGGTACTGGACCTTCTTGAGGCCAAAGGGATAAAAGCCACCGACGACACCACAGGGATTACCACCGGCAGGATTCTGATTCGAGCCCACGGCATCCCACCCCGCGATCGGGAGATGCTTGAGAATTCAGGGCTCAAGGTCATTGACGCCACATGTCCCAAGGTGACCCGCGTACAAGCCATTATTCAGCACCAATCCAACAAGGACCGCCCTACCATCATCGTGGGGGACAAAAACCACGCGGAAGTGATCGGTCTAATGGGCTACAGCAACAAACCTGCCCACCTTATCGAGAAAAAAGCGGATGTGGCAGATCTTCCGCCACTGGAAAACCCCTTTGTGGTGGCACAAACCACCCAGGATACTGAAGATTTCAGGAAAATTGTTTCGGCCCTGCAAGCACGTTTCCCGGACATTCAGATCTTTGACACCATCTGCGATGCCACACACGAACGTCAGGAGGAAGTGCGTACCTTCAAAGAACGGGTAGAAGGGGTGGTTGTGGTGGGCGGTTTTCACAGCGCCAACACCCAGCGACTGGTCAAGATATCCGAAGGGGAACACATTCCCACCTTTCATGTGGAAACGGAAAAGGAACTGCCCCGTGAGGCCCTTTCCCAAATGAAGGTGATCGGTCTTGCAGCCGGTGCTTCCACCCCTCACTGGCTCATCAAAAATGTGATGCAGGAAATTGAAGCCATTCGAGCCCGGAGGGAAGCCCCCCTTGTTTATGGGGTCAAGCAGATTTATCGGTTCTTGGTGCTCAGCAACCTGGCTGCGGGGATAGGCGCGTTCAGTTTTGCCTATGCCGTTCTGCGTCTTGCGGATGGAAAAACAGACCTGGTGTTCCCCTTGATGGCGGCCCTCTACATTTATGCCATGCATGTTTTCAACCGGTTTCTGGACAAGGGTGCCGCCTCCTACAATGATTCGAATCGGACCACGTTTCAAAAGCAGCACAAAAACCTGCTGATCCTCATGGGATCCATTGCATTGGGCGTCGCTTTGATCTTCTCTTTCATAACGGGGTTCGGCACCTTTATGGCCCTTCTTGGCGTAAGCCTTTTAGGTGTTGTATACAGCATCCCCCTGATTCCCGAAGGGGCCGGAAATCGTTACCGATTTGTCAAGATCAAAGATATTCCCGGGTCCCGCAGTCTGTCCGAGGCGCTGGCCTGGGTGGCCGTCATGGTGTTTTTGCCCCTTTTCAGTGGTTCACCGGGTCCGGTTTTGAGCGTTGTGATTGCGGCAATTACCGTGTTTTCCTTCAGTTATGCCAGGGCTGTTCTTTTCAGCCTGTTTCAACTTCAAGGCGATCTGATGGTGGGCGCGGAAACCCTGCCCATCACATTGGGTGAAAAACGGACCCTGACCCTTTTCAAGCGGAGTCTTCTGAGCACGGCACTGCTGTTGGTGGTTAGTACCCTGTTAAACCTCGTCAGTCCAATTTTTTGCCTGATGCTCATTCCTCTTTTGACCCTGCTCCTTTGTCTTTATACCTATGAAAAACAGTGGCTTTCTCCCGGAATCGTTCTGGAAGGCCTTGTAGAATGCAATTTCCTTTTGGCAGGGCTTCTTATTTTATTATAGAGAATTTTTATATGGCTGTCGTCAGCGTTATCATTCCCACCTTCAACCGTGCCGTAAAAACGGCCCGTGCCATTACATCGGTCCTCTATCAGCGCTTTGAGGAATATGAAATCATTGTTGTGGATGACGGGTCCACGGATGAGACCGAAAAGACGCTGCACCCGTTCAAGGACCGCATCCGATATGTGGCCCACACAACCAATCAAGGGGTTTCCGCTGCAAGAAACACGGGTATTGAAGCTTCCACGGCACCCCTGATCGCCTTTCTGGATTCCGATGACTACTGGCTCCCTGACAAACTGGGTGTCCAAACGGCATTTTTTAACAAAAGCCCCAATGCCATGATCTGCCAGACCGAGGAGACATGGATCAGAAACGGCAGGCGCACCAATCCCGGAAAACGGCATTTGAAACCTTCAGGCGATATCTTTGAGCCCTCGCTGGTGCTTTGCCTGGTGAGCCCTTCGGCGGTCATGCTCAAGCGAACGCTTCTGGATGAAGTGGGTGTTTTTGATGAGGGTTTACCCGCCTGTGAAGATTATGATCTGTGGCTCCGGATTGCTTGTCGCTACCCGGTTTTCCTGATCCGGCAAAGCCTCGTCATCAAAGAAGGGGGCCATCCGGATCAGTTATCCGCACGCTTTACAGGCATGGACCGATTCAGGATCAAGGCACTGGAGAAGCTGCTTTTAGAAAGCCCACTCCGTGAATCACAGAAAAAAGCCGCTTTAACGGAACTTTCCAGAAAATGCCGGATCTATGGCACAGGCTGCCTCAAACGGAGGAAAAAAACGGAAGCGGCCCATTATTTTAAACTGCCGTCCACTTTTGAAACCACACAGGATCAAAAACCATGCTTCTGACCTGGCTGACATTTGTCGGGGCCTCTCTATGGCTCATCATCCTTCTCCTGCCCTGGCAGCCGGGGTCAACCCGTGAATTCCTGGACGGGGAACCGGATGATTGCAGCGACGATTTGAGCGATATTACGGTACTTATTCCCGCAAGAAACGAAGCGGAAGTTATCCAGACCACCCTGGCAGGCGTCATGGCACAGGGAAGAGATGTCAAAGTGATCCTGGTGGATGATCAATCCGAGGACCAAACGGCGGCTCTCGCCGGGGAAATGTTCGAAACCGACCTCAAAATTATTTCAGGCCAGCCCCTCCCGGACGGATGGAGCGGCAAACTGTGGGCGCTTCATCAAGGGTTTCAACAGGTAGATACACCGCTTGCGCTGCTCCTGGATGCGGATATTGAACTCAAACCAGGCATTCTTTCGAAGCTTCGTCGGGAAATGATGAAAAAAAAGATCCATTTGATTTCCCTGATGGCGTATCTTCGCATGGTTTCCCCGTGGGAAAAGCTGCTTATGCCGGCATTTATCTATTTCTTCAAGCTTCTCTACCCGTTTCGCCTCTCCAATTCCGATTTTCCCTGGGTGGCGGCCGCCGCCGGCGGGTGCATTCTGCTCCGAACCGACATGCTCAAGGCCATCGGCGGGTTTGCCGCCATAAGGGGGCAGTTGATCGATGACTGCGCACTGGCCCGTAAAATTAAATCCATGGGCGGTCGCACCTGGATCGGACTGACGCACTCCGCCATAAGCCTTCGCGCCTATGATCGGCCCGGGGTCATCTGGCACATGGTGGCCAGGACCGCCTTTCATCAACTGCGCTACTCCATCACCTTGCTACTGCTGTTGACCGGCGTCATGATCCTCATGTTCGGCTTGCCCGTCGCCGGTCTCCTTTTTCCATCCGTCACGGCTGTCATGTTGTCTCTATGTGCCTTTATCACCATGATACTGGGCTACATCCCCACTTTGAAATTTTACCACTTGAGCTGGAAATGGGCCTGCCTGATGCCCTTAATCGGATTGTTGTTTCTGGCCATGACCTGGACCTCGGCTATCCGATTTTGGCGGGGAAAGGGAGCGGAATGGAAGGGACGAGCTTATTTGTGACTGCGGACCCGGCCGTCGTAGCATTAGCTACTTTGGCGGAGTCGGCTTGCGGAATACTGTCTTGACACGACAAGCAGGTTTTCCTACACTTCCCCAAAAAATAGAGAGGAACTTAATTTTGCCCGGATCCGCATGGACAACGATCAAAAATCTGGGACTTCGAACAGCCGGGACCGCATGAAACAACCCTCCCAAAAAATGGCACCTGTCCTGAACTTACTCTGGCACCTGATTCACCGTCATCCCGGCTTGATCATTGTTTCAGGGCTGGGACTGGCGTTGATTTCGGCCCTGGTTTCCATCTTTTTTCTGCACCTGAACAGCAACCAGGACTCCCTGGTCTCGCCGTCGGTTCCCTTTCAAAAAAGGTATCTGGAACATCTTGAAAATTTTGGAGACCAGGAATATCTCTTCGCGGTCATTCAAACCGATGGGTCCGAGGAAGAAAAAAAGCGGGCTGCTGACTTCGCCGAGCGCCTGAATGCCCGCCTACAGAAATACCCTGACCTCATTCAAGCCGTCTATTACCGTATTTCACCCGCAGATCTGGGGGACGGCGCCCTGCTTTTCGCCTCTCCCGACGAAGCCCTGAAGCTCACGCGCATGATTTTCTTTCTGGCGCCATCCGTGGATCGGTGGGTTCGGGACGGGACCCTGGCCGGCTTCTTCAGCATGGCTGCAGAACTGCTTGGAGGACGGAGGACGGAGGACGGAGGGCAGAAAACGGAGGTCAGAGGTCAGAGGTCAGAGGAC
>JAGHDR010000370.1 GCA_021159825.1 Deltaproteobacteria bacterium
GATTTACCCATCGCCCTGTTCAATGCTTCAAACAGCGATGATGCTGAACTTTCAAAACTTCCCGGACCAGACCTGGTAATACCCAGGCCTCTTCATCTGGGACAATTTTATTCGAGCATTTACCGCCTCATGACTGAGGGAACTTCCAAAAAATAATCTACGCATCCTGCTTGCCCTTTTGCCCGTCTTCTACGTGTGATGACAGGTACATAGCTCACTATGCACCTGTCATCACGCCTCGAAGACGAACAAAAGTCCTGCACGATATGCATATATTATTTTCTTCCAGTTCCCTGAGGGGAAAGCGTCCCGGCCTCATAATTGATCCGCCTGTTCTAAAACCCCGGCCTTTGGCATCAGTCCTCCAAGACGCTGTCCGTTATAATTCTCTTCGCGGTATCATACTGGGATTCACTCATGGTGAGGGAACCGTCTTCCCGGGTGAAGGGCGGATCATCAATGGTATAAATCCGTTCGGGAAGCGTTGCCTGCTTTGAAATTCTTTCCGGCACATCGGGAACAACATCGATGGCCTTTTTCACCTCATCCGGAAATTTCCCCGGATCAGCCGTTTCGTAAATCACCGCCAAGCGCTCGTGTCTGCCTCCGAGAAACGTATCCAGTGCCCGCCACCCGACGGCGCCGTGGGGTTCCATCATGATGCCGTACTGTTCCCAGACCTCGCGAATAGCGGTGTAATGGTCGGGATTGGATACACTGGTGGACCAGAAATCCTTACGCATGGCATCCAGGTCCGGCGGCACATCCATTACCCCTTCCCGGGTCACCTTCCCTGTTTCATCCCGTTCATCGTAAACATGACCGCCATAGAGGTCGATGAGCCTGGCGAAGTTGCTGGGGTTCGAGACAATCATGGCCGAAGAAGGGGACTTGCGTGACGGTTTCACCCGGTAGACGTCCGTGTCAAGAAATTGCGGGAATTCATCGTTCTCATTCACCCCGCATATGATCCGTTCAATGGGTAGCCCCATTTCCCGGGCCAGCACCGTCCCCATCATATCGCCGAAATTACCCGAGGGCACACCGGCAATCATGGGTTCGTCATATTCCGCCACCCGGGAATAGGCGAAAAACGGGTACACCGACTGTGGCAGAAGCCGACCCACGCTGATGCTGTTGGCAGAGGTGAAGCGATCCGCATCATCGAAGAAATCCTTCGCAAACACCTTGTCGCCCAACATCCGTTTGGCCAGGGCCTGGCATACATCGAAATCCCCATTTACCTCAAAGGCGTAAATGTTATCACCCAGGGTGGTCATCTGACGCCGTTGGCGTTCGGTAATGGATCCTTTGGGGAAAAATACGATGTTGTCAATGCTCTCCAGACCATGCAGGGCATCGGCCACGGCACCCCCTGTATCTCCGCTGGTGGCAACGGCAACAATACGCTTTTTGCCGGATTGCTTCAGAAAGTAATTGAGCATTCGCCCGAAAAACCGGGCCGCATAATCCTTGAAAGAATAGGTGGGTCCCTGGGTAAGCCACATGATGTGGGTTTGCCCGGTCAAATGCTGTATGGTGGTGGGAATTATAGTGTCATCATAGGCATCGTCCAACATAGCCTTGAGGTCTTTTTCTTTTACCTCGGCGCTCAGAAAAGGGTTCAAAACCGCAAAGGCAATTCGCGCATAAGACATCCCCTTCATGGACTTCAGCGTCTCGGAAGACAGCTTTGGGATGTCGTTTCCGGAAATCATATAAAGACCGTAGTTGGAAGCCAGGCCGTTCATGAGGGCCGTTTCGAAATTAACGCGCTCTCTTTTATTGTTGGTACTGTGATAAATAACGGTTTTCAAAATGCAACTCCCGGGGTTTTCCGTCCAGCGGTTGAACAGCGCCGTGCCCCACATGGGCGTTGGGGTGAAGAACAGCGGAAGTTCCCGCCTGGGCGCTTCGCTGTCTTCAACACTGAAAAAGGACACAACACCACCCGCTATTCAGCGATCTTTTCCAGTTTAACCGCGCATACTTTAAACTCCGGGATTTTGGCAATAGGATCAAACGCGGGGTTAGTAAGCCTGTTTATGGGGTTTTCCCTGAAATGAAAAGGGGAAAAAAGGAGCCCTTCCCCGACTCGACTGGTTATCTTCACCGGGACCTCAATTTGCCCCCTTCTGGATAATACCCTCACGTTTTCTCCGTCGTTTAACATCATATCCCCTGCATCCTTTGGGCTGACCTCAATATAACCACTCTTCTGCTCTGAATGGAGATGGGGGGATACCCTTGTCATGGTGCCGGTATGATAGTGGGAAAACATTCGACCGGTGGTAAGAAAAAAGGGATAGTCCTCGTCCGGCATCTCATCCGGGTCAAGATATTTTACGGCATGGAACTTGCCCTTGCCTCTTGAGAAGTTATCCTTATGAAGATATGGTGTACCTGGGTGATCTTTACCGGGACAAGGCCATTGAAGACCATTTATGCCCAGCCTTTCATAGGTCATTCCACCATAACTAGGCGTCAAAGACGTCATCTCGTCAAATATCTCTTCAGGACAGGAATAATCCATTGCATATCCCATGGCAGAAGAAAGCCTGCAAATAATATCCCAGTCGGGAAGGGCTTTTCCCAGAGGGTCTATCGCCTTGTTTCCCCTCATACACCGTCTTTCCGTATTGGTGTAGGTTCCATCCTCTTCAGCCACGGAGGCTCCGGCAAAAAACACATCCGCATCAGCAGCCGTCTCGGTCATGTAAAGATCCTGGACCAAAAGAAAATCGAGCTTCTTTAAAACATGATCCAGATGCCCCGAATCGGGGTCACTAAGTTTCGGGTTTTCCCCAAAAACGCATAATGCCTTTATTCTCCCGTCCCCCATGCCCTTTACCATATCGGTGAGGGTAAGACCTGCTCTTTCGGGAAGGGCTTTTCCCCATGCATTGGAAAATTTCTCATTTGCAGTTTGATCCGCAACCGGCTGGTATCCGGGGAAAACGTTGGGAAGCCCCCCCATATCGCAGGCACCCTGTACATTACTTTGTCCCCTTAGGGGATTCACTCCACCGCTTCTGACGCCGACATTCCCGCACAACATGGCAAGATTACAGCAAGACTTCACATTATCGACTCCTGTTGTGTGCTGGGTGATGCCCATGGCGTAAAGAAGGGCCGCAGGGTGGTTTCCGGCATACATTTCGGCCATTCTTTCAATATCGACGCAGCCAACGCCTGTAATCGCTTCCACCTTCTTGGGGGTATAATCTTCAAGAACTTCTTCCAGATCTGAAAACCCTTCCGTTCGTTCCTCAATATGTTTGTCGTCATGCCAACCATTTTTCACGATTACATGCATCATTCCGTTCAAAAGAGCCACATCGCTTCCCAACCTGTGATGGACTACGATATCCGCAAATTCGGCAAGGTGTATGTTCCTTGGATCGGCCACTATCAACTTGGCGCCCTTCTCCTTGGCCGTCATTATCCTTCCGGCAATTATGGGATGGGTCTCGGTAGTGTTGGAGCCGATTACAAAAATACAACCTGAATCCTCAAATTCCTTCATCGAATTGGTCATTGCACCACTTCCAAAGGCGGCGGCAAGACCTGCCACCGTAGAGGAATGTCAAAGCCTGGCACAGTGATCCACATTATTGGTGCCGATAGCGGCACGGGAAAATTTCTGGATCAGATAATTTGCTTCATTGGTCATCTTTGCCGAAGTCAGCACCCCGACACTGTCAGGGCCGAATTCTTCTATTATTGCTTTAAGTCTTTTAGCCGATATTTCGATTGCCTCATCCCAGGCAACCTCACGGAAACGACCCTCTTCCTTTACAAGCGGAAACAAAAGGCGGTTGTCGCTAACGACATGTTCGTGAAGATTCCACCCCTTTATGCAAAGTTTACCCTCGTTATTCGGGTGGGTCTTGAGAGGAAGCGTACCTGCAAGCTTTCCGTCTATTACCTCAAGAAGCACACCGCATCCAACGCCGCAGTAGGGGCATATAGACGGAACCATTTGATAATCCATACCTGATTCTCCATAGTTTATTATATATTATCTGCAATTATTTTAGATTTCCCCGATCCGGAAAACCGGATTTTCTTTAACAAAACAAATCAAAGCGACATTGGCTCCAGCGTTACATTCTCACCCAGTATACTGAACGGCGACTGACCGGAGTCCGTGCCCGCCCTGTAGTCAAACAACCTGGCTGTAATCTGATTGACCTCTCTGTAGAGAAGCCTGAGAGGAATATTCGCGGGGCAGGCATCCTCACATAATCCGCAGTCAATGCATCTGCCGGCCATATGTACCGCCCTGACAAGATGGAATATGGGAATTTCTACAGGAAGTTCTCCCTTTTTTATGAGGTCGGAATGCTCCAAACTGCACTCCTTGCAAAAACAAACAGGACATATATTCCTGCATCCGTAGCACTTGATGCACTTTTCGAATTCATAGGACCATCTTTTGAAACGCTCCTCCTGAGAATACACCTCGGCCTGCTCCGGTTTCAGGTTGTTTTCGATCCCTATCAGCGTTTTAAGAGGACCTGAAGGTTCCCTCTCAAGGTAGGAACAGTCCGCGTGTTCCCTTGCCGGGGAAGGGCAGCAGTTGATACCTACGGTCTCTATCTTTTCAGGATCGAGCTGGTTCCATACATAAAGCACATTCAAGGCTCGCTGGTTGCAGTCGCGGGCAAGAATTCCAATTTTCATCTCCGGATGGGTGGAATAAACCTTCGCAGCTATCTTTTCGAGAGGATACCTTGCTTTGGATTCCACCAGATTGTCCACATCATCGATGTTTTCCCTTGTGAAAAAACAGGGGAGGGGGTGACCATCCACCACCTTGTAACCTATAAAAAGGTCGATTTTTTCCTGCTCAAGCCATTCCTTTACAATTTCATGCATCATATTCATACCCCGAGGGCCCTCCCTTCAAAAATCGACGGAAGGGAATCGGGAATCTCCGGTCCCTGCCATCCTTTGATGGGATTCGGCCCAAGCACCTTTATTTTCGCCGTAAATTCCGTAACAACCTGAACAAACTTCCGGGCTTCCGCCGAGGATATCCACTCAAGATGCAACCGCCCCCCAAGCCCCATAAAATCCAGCAACGCCTGAAGAAAGGACATCCTCTTTATTGTCATGTAATTACCATACAGGTAATGGCAGTCTCCGATGTGTCACCCGCCTACAAAAACGCCATCTGCTCCGCTCTGAAGAGCCCTCAAAATGTAGTGCGGAGAAACAGTTGCGGAACACATTACGCGAATGGGCCTTATGTTGGGAGGGTAGCTCATACGGCTGACCCCCGCGAGATCCGCCGCCCCGTAGGTACACCAGTTACACATGAAAGCGACAATCTTTGGCTCGAACTTATCTGTTTTCACATCTATCTCCTTTTTTCCCGTTTCCTGTTTCCATTTATAAGCGAATGCACATCAACCCAGTGCATTTTTTATCTGCGCATATAACTCATCATTATTGAAACCCATCAAAACCGGCGTTTCCGAAGGACATGCCGCCGCACAGGCGCCGCAACCCTTACACAATGCCTGGTTGACGACTGCGACTCTTTTTTCGCCGTCAAAATCAATCGCCCCAAAGGGACACACGCTGATGCATCCAAGACATCCCGAACAGAGTTCAGGAGCAATATAGGAAACGATTCCTCCCACCTGAATATGATCCATGGACAACACTGTTGTGGCCCTGGAAGCGGCGGCTTTTGCCTGAGCGATGCTTTCTTCTATCGGCTTAGGGTAATGAGCCATGCCACAGAGAAAAACACCGTCGTTTGCAAAATCCACGGGCCTCAACTTCTGATGGGCTTCCAGAAACCAACCGTCCGAATCCATAGAAACTTTGAAGAACTGCGCCAGTTGCCGGTCTCTATGTGAGATTATCGCCGTTGCAAGGCAGAGGATATCCGCTTTTACCGCCAATCTTCTATCAATCAGGGGGTCTCTGAATTCAACCAGTACTTTTTCCCCATCGGCAGTCGCAACAGGTTTATCCTCTTTTGAATATCTGACAAAGAGTACCCCTATTTCCCGCGCCTCCCTGTAGAGATCTTCCCTCTTTCCATAGGTCCTCATATCCCTGTAAAGTATATATACATTCAGATCGGGATTTTTCCTCTTCAGCGCCAAAGCGCTTTCAACGGAGTGAGTGCAGCATACTTTGGAGCAGTAAGGATTTTCATCGTTTCTCGAACCAACGCATTGTATGAATACAACATTTTGCGCATCCTCAAGTTTGGGACTCGTCTCACGAAGAAGCTGATCCATCTCCAGATGAGTAACAACGGCATCATGTTCTCCAAGAAGATATTCCCCCGGTCTGGATTCCTTTGCTCCTGTCGCCAGGATTACCGCGCCATGTTCAATGGTTTCCGAAAATTCCCCGGACTTGAGCTCCGTTTTAAAATTTCCCACAAATCCATCAACATTGGCGATAGACGTTCCCAAATGAAGCGTCACGAGATTTTCCGCTTCGATATCCTTTACAAGAGCATCGATAAAGGGTCTAACTTCCTCCCCACTGTAGGTTTTGTATATCTTCCTCCCATTTCCACCAAGATTGTCCGATTTTTCCACAAGGTGTACATGGTATCCCTGTTTGCAGAGCGAAAGGGCGGCGGTCATGCCGGATATACCCCCCCCCACCACAAGGGCGTCATGGCTCAAGGACAGATCCGTTTGTTTCAAGGGACTTAAAAGAGCAGCTTTTGCCACGGCCATACGCACCAGGTCCTTTGCCTTTTCCGTTGCGGCGTCAGGATCATCGGCATGAACCCATGAATCATGGTTCCTTATGTTGGCCATCTCAAAAAGATACTTGTTGAGACCGGCATTTATGAGTGTCTCCTGAAAAAGCGCTTCATGGGTCCTGGGGGTGCAAGCCGCTACCACGACCCGGTTCAGGGATTCCTTTTCAATGACATCCGTCATTTTGTCCTGGGTATCCTGGGAACAGGTGAAAAGGTTCTCCTCCACATAAACGACATTCGGCAACGTTCCAGCATATTCAGCCACCTCCGGAACCCTCACCACACCGCCGATATTGGTCCCGCAATTACACACAAACACGCCCACCCTTGGCGTTTGCGCGGAAACATCAACCTCGGGAGGTGCAACAAATTTTCTTGTATTGCTGTTGCGTACCGGTGAGAGTTTTTCACTTGCCGCACATGCTGCAGCGCTGGCCTCCATGACGGAACCCGGAATATCCTTTGGTCCGGTAAAGACGCCACAGGCATATATACCCGGAATAGAGGTACCAACCGGGTGAAAGGCATCCGTACTTGTAAATCTGTATTTATCCAGTTCGACGCCGAGACGCTCTGAAAGGTCGGCGATAGATGCGTCTATCTCAAGCCCGGTGGAAAGGACCACCATATCGAAGATTTCGTCCTCCATTGAGCCGTCTTCCGTTACATACCTTATTCTGGCGTCGTCTGAACCGGGCAAAGGCTCGACTGTATGTATACGCGATCGGATAAAGCGGACTCCGGCTTTACCGGCGTTTTCATAGTATTTGTCAAAGTCCTTGCCGTGAGTTCGCATATCCATAAAAAAAACGGCGCAGTCAAGAGGCGTCTTGCTGTGTTCTCCGGCAATAACCGTTTGTTTTACGGCATACATGCAGCAGACAGAGGAGCAATAGCCATTGTTGCAGGTATTTAAATCTCTTGAACCTACGCACTGTATCCATGCGATCTTTTGAGGCTCTTTCCTGTCCGAAGGACGGGAAAGATGTCCCATAAAGGGACCGGTTGCCGAAAGAATTCTTTCGAATTCCATGGAAGTAACCACATTTGAAAGTCTCGCATAGGAATAGGCATCATAACTTGAGGGATCAAACGACTTGAAACCGGGGGAAAGGATGAGGGACCCAACATTCAGGATGAGTTCCTTCTCCTTTTCTTCAAAATTGATTGCTTTTGCAGGACATAGTTTTTCACAGGCCCTGCATTTTCCCTTTTGAAAATAGATACAATAATCCTTATCAATGGTGTATTTTAGGGGAACCGCCTGTGAGTATGGCACATAGATCGCCTTCCTTTTTATCAGACCCTCATTGTACTCATCCTCTACTTTTTTTGGACATTTTTGAGCACAGGTTCCACAGGCTATGCATTTATCCATGTCCACATAGCGTGGACTCTGAATCACCTTGACGGAAAAATTGCCCTCTTTTCCGGATACGCTCTTTACCTCAGCAAGTGTAAGCAGCTGAATATTAATGTGCCGGCCGACCTCGACCAGTTTTGGGGCAAGAATTCACATTGAGCAATCATTGGTAGGAAATGTCTTGTCCAGTTGCGCCATGGCGCCGCCTATCGCAGGAGATTTTTCCACCATGTAAACGTAAAAGCCTGAATTAGCAAGATCCAAC
>JAGHDR010000045.1 GCA_021159825.1 Deltaproteobacteria bacterium
CTGTGTTTCCTTCTTGAAACACTTAAAATGCAATCGCCTGTAGGACCACCCTTTGTGTTCCATAAGATTATCAGCAATTGTTTGGGGACGCTATATCTTTAGGTGTCACCTAGTTCGGACTCAATCGATAAAATGATATTGTATTATTCCCTGCCGGTTTATGATATAGGATGCAGGTAATAGTTGAGTGTTCGTTCAAATATACATATTGCTTAGTGATTAGTCAACATTATTTTTGAATAAATGTTCAATAATTGATAAAATTAAAATAAATTGAGGAAACGGTATGGCAAGAAAAGCGGAATTTAATCGTCAGGAAGTCTTACAGAAAGCCATGGATGTTTTTTGGCAAGACGGATATTGCAAATCCAGTATATCCGGCCTGGTAGCTGCTACGCACTTACAACCAGGAAGTCTCTACGCGGCGTTTAATTCTAAAGAAGGTCTTTTTCTGGCTACACTCGAGAACTACAGCCGGCAAAGTATTAAAAAATTACAAGATTGTCTGGATCAGGCTGATACGCCGTTAGAAGGTGTAAAAACATTCATTAAGAAGATTGGAGAGGATATCCTGAGTAGTAAACGGCAACGCGGGTGTTTTTTGGTCAATACCGTACTTGAAATCGCACCTGGGAAAACACTAATTAACCAAGAAGTCAATAAACACTTAAAGGCCATCGAATCCCATCTTCTCTCTGCCTTGGTATCAGCCCATAAAGCTGGAGAGTTATCGTCAAAAAAAAAGCCTGAAGTGTTAACCAAGTACCTGATGGTTAATATCTGGGGACTTCGTGTGTTAGCCAAAACTAATCCAGATAATAAAAGTGTCAGAGCTATACTGGCTCAAATTTTAACATGCTTGGAAGACTAGAAGGCGATGATACTATTCCCATTTGATCAATCTCAGAGGAGTTCATTGCTGTCATTACCCGCCATATCCCAGAGAAGCGTTGGTTTATTGACTGGTATTCAAACCGTGGCGTTCAGATCCGCGGGCCCATGTGGGGGAATTCCTGAATGAATGGGTTACGATGTTGAATGGTAAGGTGAAACTCTCTTTCCTGGTATCGGTGATGTGCCCCTATCCGATGTTGGGAACCTACTTTTCACCAAAAATATTCTTCCATAAGGTAAAGAAGAGGTTGAAGCTTTTCTTCCAGTTGAAAGGACGGGCGTGTGAATAAGCTTCGGATAAGATGAACAGAAAAGATGGGGTACTAAGGAGGACATGATGCAGGTAGCGATGATCGGACTTGGGCGGATGGGGATGAATATGGCCCGGCGTCTTCTCGGAAAAGGGCAAGAGGTTATTGTTTACAACCGCACTGCGAAAAAGGTGGAAGAACTTGCTGGGGAAGGGGCCGTCGCCGCATTCTCGCTCGATGAAATTCCGAACTTGCTGGAACCCCCCAGGGCCGTGTGGATGATGCTTCCCGCCGGTTCGGTGGTGGATGAGCAACTGGAGAGGCTTTTGAACATTCTTGACCCCGGAGATATTATCATCGACGGAGGGAACGGTTTTTACAAGGATGATATCAGGCGTGCCGCTATAGCAAAAAAGGCCGGCATATCCTATGTAGACGCAGGTGTGAGCGGCGGCATCTGGGGTCTCAGGGAGGGATATTGCCTGATGGTCGGCGGCCCAAGGGATGCGTATAATCAACTGGAGCCCCTGTTCAGATCCCTTGCGCCGGATGAAGGGTATCTCTATTGTGGCGCCACTGGTGCAGGTCATTTCGTAAAGATGATCCATAACGGCATCGAGTACGCCATGATGCAAGCCTACGCAGAAGGGTTTGAACTGATCCAGGCATCGTCCTATGGAAAAGACCTTGCCTATGATCACCTCTGTCATGTGTGGAACAGGGGGAGCGTCATTCGTTCCTGGCTCCTGGAGCTTGCCGAGCGGGCATTTGAAGCTGACCCTCAACTTTCTGAAATCCAAGGTTACGTGGAGGATTCGGGCGAAGGCAGATGGATCGTGGAACATGCTATTGAATGCGGTGTGCCTTCACCAGTTATTGCCCTTTCCCTCTTCGAACGCTTCAGGTCGAGGATGGAAAACACCTTTTCCGATCGGGTTCTTGCGGCTCTCCGGAGGGAATTCGGCGGCCATGCAGTAAAACCAACGGAACAGAACTAGGGAAAGGGGCCTCCATCGTGGTGAATCCATTTCCCGCTCAAGGGTTCAGAAAGTACATGCGGCAGGCAAAAAAGATCCTGAAATCGAACTGGTCCGGATCTTACACCAAGCCTTCCCCGGGACTCTATCCGCACCAGTGGAACTGGGACTCCGCTTTCATTGCCATGGGCTATGCCCATTACAATCAGAAACGCGCGATGAAAGAGTTGCGATCCCTATTCGAAAATCAGTGGGAGAATGGGATGGTTCCCCAGATCGTTTTCAACCGGGAGGCGCTGGGTCACTATTTTCCGGAACCGGATTTCTGGCAGGTACCTGGCGGCAGACTCACGAGCGGGATTACCATGCCGCCGCTCCACGCCGTTGCCTGTCTGCACATCTACAAGCATGCTGGGCTCAGGCAGAAGGCCCGTAATTTCCTGGAGGACCTCTTTCCCAAGCTTCTTGCCCTTCATCGGTATCTCTATGCGTTCAGGGACCCCGAAAAGTCAGGATTGGTCTATATCAGGCATCCCTGGGAATCAGGGTTGGACAACTCACCTGCCTGGGACGGCCCTCTTAGAAGTATGGTGGTCAAAAAGGAGGATCTTCCTGCCTATGCACGCAAAGACCTCGGTCACGAGGTGCCTGCCGAACAGAGGCCCAGTGATACAGATTACGACCGCTACGTCCATCTAGTGGATATTTTCAGGCGTCTCAAGTATCGAGAGGAGGAAATCTACAGAGAATGTCCATTTCTCGTGCAAGATGTCCTTTTCAACGCGATCCTTTGCAGGGCAAACCGTGACCTCTTGGAAATAGGTCGGATAATTGGAGAAGACACATCGGAGGCAGAGGTATGGCATCAGTTGACCTCGGAGGCCATCCGGGAAAAACTCTGGTGTCCTGACTGCAGGAAATTCGAGTCCTATGATCTCGTTACCGGCACCCATATCCACACGGCTACGGCGGCCAGCTTCATGCCCCTTTTTGCTGGGGCCGCCTCTCGAGAGCAGGCTGAGATCCTGTATGAGACCATGAACTCCATTTCCTTCTGTGCCCTTCGCCAGGGAAATTGTTTTACCATTCCCAATTATGACATGACCAGGGATGATTTTGACGCCCGGAATTATTGGCGAGGACCGGTCTGGATCAATATCAACTGGATGCTTTCCCAGGGGCTCAAAGAGTACGGGTACCGGGAAAAATCAGATGCGATCAAACAGGATATCATCCAATTGCCTATTCGTTTCGGATTCCACGAATATTTTGATTCGCACTCGGGGAAAGGATACGGGTCTCCCGGTTTTTCGTGGACCGCCGCCCTGTTCCTGGATCTGGTCTATGAGTACTACGAAAAAGATCAACAGGGAACGGGTCTGTTAGGGAAAGTTGGCTCCCGCGTCCTGGGCAGCAGAATGATTCTGAATGAGGGAGGTGCGAGCGTCTCCACACCATTGAAGACCCACGGTTCAGCGCTTATGGCATCCATTAATGAACTCAAAAACCGGTTTTACAATTTAGACCGGGGGATTGTGGATTATGATGCTATGAGACAGTCGCCTGAATGGGAGAGGTACCGGAATATGGCGGCGGGACTAAGGTTTTTTGATATTGAGACATTATCTTCAGCTGAGGAAAAGAAGGCTTTCTGGATCAATCTTTACAATACCATCGTAGTGCATGGGATAGTGGAACTTGGAGTCAGGGCATCGGTGAAAGAGATACGCGATTTTTTTGGCAATATCGCTTATCAGGTCGGGGATATTACCTTTACGGCCGATGAGATGGAGCATGGCGTGTTACGGGGAAATGCCAGGCCCCCCTATGCGATCTTCCGTCTCTTCAGGAGAAATGATCCCCGGCGGTTCCTTGCCATTAACCCATTGGACCCCCGGATACATTTTGCCCTGGTCTGTGGATCCCGGTCATGCGCACCCATTCATTTCTACGAGGCGTTGTCCCTTGACCGGCAACTGGATACGGCTACCGAACATTTTGTGAACAGTTCGGAAGTTCTTGTGCTACCGGAGAAGAACAAGATTTTCCTCTCCCAGATCTTCAGGTGGTACCGTAGTGACTTCGGGAGCAGGGAACAGCTATTCCGATTTCTCATAAAGTATATGTCCGAGCGCGAAAAGGCGGAATTCATCGAAGAACACATGGACAGCATCAAGATCGAGTATTTGTTTTATGACTGGAACCTGAATCATTAGGAGTGCCATTATGGAGGACATTGTTTTTGCTGCCAACACGGTCCCGGATATGGAGACTCCGTCTGAATCCTGTCTCATAGATGGGCGTGCCGATCCCTGTACAGTGATTATAATAGGGGCATCCGGAGATCTCACCGGACGAAAGATCGTGCCGGCCCTCTATGAACTTTTTTGTAACGGCGGTCTCCCCGATCCCTGCATCATCGTTGGATGTGCCCGTACCAGAATGGATGATTCAGGTTTCAGGGAAAAGATGAAGGAGGCCGCCCACAGACACAAGAAACTGGATGAAAGTGATTGGTCGAAATTCGCGAGGCTGCTTTATTACCGGGCGATTGAGTACAATTCCTCTCCATCTTTTACTGCGCTGGCTGAATCTATCAAGGAGCTGGAACAGGCATATGGGACAGGCGAAAACCGGCTTTTCTACCTGGCGATTCCCCCGTCTCTGTACGAAACAACCTCAAAAATGTTGGGCCATGCAGGGCTTGCACGGGAGCATGAAACCGGGGATAACTGGGTCAGGATTGTCGTGGAAAAACCTTTCGGTCGTGATCTCGCATCGGCCATGTCTCTGGATCATGCCATTCATGAGCACTGGAATGAACATCAGATTTTCAGGATCGACCACTACCTGGCAAAGGAAACAGTTCAGAATATCCTGATGTTTCGTTTTGCCAATGCCATTTTTGAACCCATCTGGAATCGGCGCTACATCAAATCGGTCAAAATTTTGGTGGCCGAGTCCCTTGGCGTAGAACATCGGGCAGGCTATTATGAGCAGGCAGGGGTCATGCGGGATATGTTTCAGAACCACATGATGCAGCTTCTTTCCCTGATTGCTATGGAGCCGCCGGCACAGTTTGATTCCAGCCGGGTGAGGGATGAGAAAGTGAAAATATACCGGGCGTTGCGACCTTTCCCGGTTCAGGATTTATCCCGGGACCTTGTGTTGGGTCAATATGCTGCCGGAGAAGCTGGAGGCCAATCTGTTTCTGCCTACCGGGATGAGCCTGGGGTGTCCCCCCGGAGTCTGGTTCCCACGTTTGCAAGGATGCGGGTTTTCGTGGACAACTGG
Source organism: Deltaproteobacteria bacterium (assembly GCA_021159825.1). GTDB lineage: Bacteria > Desulfobacterota > DSM-4660 > Desulfatiglandales > Desulfatiglandaceae > NaphS2. The sequence goes on from JAGHDR010000045.1 coordinate 5,417, forward strand.
CGCTGGCAGGGCGTTCCCTTTGTTCTCATGTCCGGAAAGAGACTGGCTGAAAAAAAGACCGAAATTGTAATCCAGTTCAGGGAAATTCCCCATTCCATGTTTCGCCGAATTCTGGGAGAACATATTTCCGAAAACCGGCTGGTGCTGGGCATCTATCCAGAAGAGAAGATTCATCTGACATTCCAGACCAAGAACCCGGGGGCAGAGGGCAGCGGGCTTGAATTAGACTTGGTGTCAAACCCCACCGGCGCTTTTCTTCCCCCCTCCCAGACGCAGGCTGAAAAGCGTTTTCATGATCAATTGAATAAAAAATGGGGTATACATTTTAACCACCTCTATACCTTTATCAATGTCCCATTGGGCAGGTTTCGAAAGTGGCTTTCTGCTTCCGGGAATCTGGGACCGTACATGGATCGCCTGGCAGGGAGCTTTAACCCCTGTGCACTGGATGGCGTGATGTGTCGGACACTTATCTCAGTGGATTGGGAAGGATACCTCTATGACTGTGATTTTAACCTGGCGAAGCGATTACCGATAGGAAGGCGAAAGACCCATGTTACCGAAATGTCAGGTCCCCCGGAACCGGGAGAGACCATCGCAGTCGGAGACCACTGTTACACCTGTACGGCAGGTTCAGGATTTACTTGAGGGGGGAGCATCGAGGCCTGAGGTCAGGTTCGAAAAGGATGTTTTGGATGGTTGAAAGTTGTACTATCCGGTTAAGTGTCGGAACATGGATCAGAAAAAAAAAGTTATAGTGCTTGAAACCGCTGAAATCTTGGCTAAGAGAGCGGCCCATCTTTTTTCTGAAATGGTCTTGGCTTCGGTGGTAGCGAGGGGCAGGTGCATGGCGGCCCTTTACGAGAAAGAAGTTCCTGAAGTATTTGATCTCGTTTTCCTTGGACTTGGCGCGGATGGCCACACGGCATCCCTTTTTCCGGATCACGTCGCTTTAAAGGAATGGAAAAGAGGAGTGCTTGCGGTCAAGGGAGGAGATCCTGATGTTCCCCGTCTTACCATGACATTTCCCCTTATTAACAAGGCTCGACATATTATCTTTCTTGTGTCCGGAGAGAAGAAGGCTGAGGTATTAAAAGCGGTGCTTGAGGATAGGGATGTGAAGCTCCCGGCCGTTCATGTCTTGCCTTCCACCGGATCTTTGACGTGGGTGCTGGATAGGGCAGCCGCCTCCCTGCTTTCAAAGGAGACCCCCCGTGGCTGAATTTCTGAACAAAATCATGCTCCTGGTTGCCAATGTCGGAGACACCAAGACGAATATTGGATTGTTCGAGTTAGGGAAAAAGAGATCCCTCTGGGTTAGATATAGATGTCGCCGCAATTAAAAATTAATTTCGGGGCATTGAGCTTGAAAACATGGGAAATTTCACTCTAGCGAGCCCTTCATGAAAAGTGGAAACACGTGAGTGTGGAATGGAAGCTTTCCAGGCAGAGATTAGTGAATATCTATCAATAGTTCAAAAGCACTGAAGAATGCTTGGAGATGAAAAGATGAATAAGATTTTTTTTGTTTTTTTGATTTTATTGCTTTTTTACCCAGCTGTTCTACTGGCCGATGATGGCCCTATTTCGCAGAAAACCACTGAATATCTTAAACATTCCGAAAAAACAGCACAAAAACTTTTTGAAGAAAAATGTACCCAGTGCCATTCAGCAAAACAGGCTCTTTCAAAGAGAACATATCTAGATTGGAAAGATGGTATTGCTTATCGTCATGGAAAATCGGAGGATTGGCTTTCCGACTATGACGCACGTAACATTTTTATGCATCTGGTGGTTCATTTAGAACCGGAAGTCAAAGAATCCGCGCTTTCTCAATCCGGTTTCGATAAAACCAACTGGCGATTTATCCTGGTTTACCTGATCGGCATCCTGGCTTATTGTTTCCTGGTCATCACCTTTTTGATTGGTTCGGTAAAATCACTAAGACGCCGTTTTTTTCGCTGGCATCGTTTTTGGGCTTCTTTTACCATAACCATCGCCTCTGTTCATGTTCTCTACGTTTTTTATTTTTTCTTTTTGAAATAGAGGTTTACAGGCAATTTTTCAAGAAAAAATGAAGAATATTAAAATACCTGATAAAAACACTTGACTTTAGACCATGGTCCAAGGATTATATTGACAGTAGAAAATGAAGAAAAACTGCTGGGAGGCGAAAATGAACGGACAGACTATCGGCAAGCTGGCCCGGGCCGTGGGCGTGTCAACGGACACGATAAGATTTTACGAACGCCGCGGCCTGCTTTCACCGCCAGCCAGAACCGATGCCAACTATCGCCTGTATCCGGAGAAAGATATACTGCGGCTGCAATTTATCAAAAGGGCCAAGGCTCTCGGTTTTACCCTGAACGAAGTCAAGGAATTGCTGGGCC
>JAGHDR010000406.1 GCA_021159825.1 Deltaproteobacteria bacterium
AAAGAGAAAACTTAATTTTACTCTGACCCCAATTTTTCACAGGATTATTGCCCGGATGAAGCTTAACTGGAACGGAGCCTGGGACAGTCGGACAACTTTTGCCAAAACCGCAATATGGTATCAGTCTTATTATGAAAATCAACAAGTTATTACTGAAGACCAGTTAAAAGAATATGTGGTTGATGTAGACGAACTGGGATTGGCCTGGGTGAATTAGGCTAAAGTGTGGAAAATAACTTAGGGTTATCCACATGATTTTTTGAAACAGGGGAGTCAATCATGATAGGGAAAGAGATCGTTAAAGAAGTTTCTCCTAATGGTATGCTTCATATTCAGATGCCGGAATATAGCGGGCAAAAGGTCAGGCTTATCTGTTTCCCCGTGAGTGAAGATACAGATGACCGGGAGCGTCTTGATTTCCTGGCAGCAACTTATCCGGCAGCTATAGAGGATGACGAAGAAGAAGATGCCATCTGGGAAAAACACATAAAATGGTCTCCGGATATCAAATAGGAGACTTAGTTGTTTATAAGGTCGAGTATAGAGACGCAGAAGGTGTTGTCAGGGGAAAACCACGCCCTTTAATAATTATCTCTGAAGCAAATTCAAAAGGCGACTATCTTGCTATAGCTGGATCGACTAAGATCCACCAATGGTATGAAGAAAAGCATATTTTAGTTGCACCGGATATTATACTGGGAGGAAATCTTGATAAACCGACTATTTTTCCGGCAAGCAAGCAGATTTTGATCGATTCAAAGTTCGTGCGTGCTCAAATTGGCCGTATTCCAGTTGAATACTTGGAGACGCTTCTTCGCCAGTGTTTCTCGCAATATACAAAAGCTTTTTTTCAAGGAGTACATGCCCCCAAGATTGAGGCTCTCTTCATTCCAGGCAAATCGCCCATCAATTATGCCGGTAGAGTTTACGATGAAAAAGAGATGATCAACCTGGTGGATTCGGCCCTCGATTTTTGGCTAACCACCGGGAGATATGCAGAGCGCTTTGAAAGGGATTTTGCGGATTTTCTCGGAGTAAAATATTCCTTTCTTGTCAATTCAGGCTCATCGGCGAATCTCCTCGCCTTTATGTCCCTGACTTCCCCGCTTCTGGAAGATCGCCAAATAAAACGAGGTGATGAGGTGATCACTGTCGCTGCCGGGTTTCCCACCACAGTGGCGCCCATAATCCAGTACGGGGCAGTGCCGGTCTTTGTGGATGTCGATCTTCAAACGGCCAATGTCGATGTCACCCTGCTTGAGCATGCCCTATCCAACAAAACAAAGGCGGTCATGCTTGCGCACACCTTGGGCAATCCCTTTGACATTGAGGCAGTCAGTCAGTTTTGCCAAAAACACAACCTCTGGCTCATTGAAGACAATTGTGATGCCCTTGGCTCTACCTACACTCCCTCCCGGCTTTCAGCTTTCAGCTTTGAGCCTTCAGCCTATAACCCATCAACCCAAAACTTATCACCAAACACCCGCTTCACAGGGACCTTCGGCGATATTGCCACCTCCAGTTTCTATCCGCCTCATCACATGACAATGGGCGAAGGGGGAGCAGTCTATACCAATGACAAGCTCTTGAAAAAAATCTTGCTGTCCATGCGAGACTGGGGCCGGGACTGCTGGTGTGCAACCGGCAAGGACAATACCTGCGGCAGACGGTTTAAAGGGCAGCATGGAACCCTTCCTTACGGATATGACCACAAGTATGTCTCCTCTCATTTTGGCTACAACTTCAAGGTAACAGATATGCAGGCGGCAATTGGTTGCGCCCAGATTGAAAAACTGCCGGAATTTGTCCAAAAACGAAAAGAGAATTTTCAATTCCTGTATGATGGACTAAAGGACCTGAAAGATATTTTCATACTCCCAAACGCAACACCAAACAGTGATCCAAGCTGGTTTGGTTTTTTACTCACTTTAAAAGATGGCGTTCCCTTTAAGCGAAATGATATAACTAAACATCTTGAAAATCACAATATCCAAACGCGCAACCTTTTTGCCGGTAACCTCACCAGACACCCCTGTTTTTCTACCCTGAAAAAAGGTAAAGATTACCGTATTGTCGGCCAATTGAAAAACACGAACAAGATCATGAATGACGGTTTCTGGATTGGAGTTTATCCGGGAATGACAGAAGAGATGATTGGATATATTGTGGAACAGATTCGGAGGTTTGTAGAAAGAAGAAAGTCTTAACCATGATTGAGCTTTAAATGATGCGACTTCATAAAACAGAAATACAGGCAATAAAAGAAACAATCCTATCCCTTGATGAAAATGCCGAAATCTATATTTTCGGATCCAGGACTGATCAAACTTTAAAGGGCGGAGATATCGACATCCTGGTACTTTCTCAAAGTCTTTCGTTTGGCGACAAGTTAAAAATAAAACAGATGATTTTCGAAAAAATGGAAGAACAAAAAATTGATTTAATTATAGCCCGTAATACAAACTCCCCATTTGTTCGTATGGCTTTTAAAAAAGGGGTGCAAATAACATGAAAGATATGAATGAGGCATTAAGACATGAACTTCACGAGTTAGAAAAAGCCGGGGATATCCTGGAATATTCATATAATAAGTGCAACACAATCGGTATCAAGCCAGGCCTGAGCAATGATCAGTTGGAAAGTTTTGAGGCGCTGACAAGCAGATTTGCACGTCTTAGCGATATCATCATTCAAAAAATATTGCGGTATTTTGACATCCTCGACCTTGAAGAAAAGGGAACGGTAAGAGACAGGATTAACCGTGCAGAAAAAAAGCAGGTGATTGAATCTGCCGATGACTTTATTCAAATTCGTATTTTACGAAATGAAATTGCCCATGAATATCAATCCGAAACCATCTATTCGATTTTTGAAAAGGTTGTGGAATTGACGCCTATATTGTTAAAAAGCATTGACAGCCTCACTGCATACGCCCATAAATACTAGATATCCCATGGGCGCTTGTTAAAAAAACATTTTCAATGGCTTAGTTGAAACGGTTGGGTTTTCGATCGCAAAGGAGGTTAATCGTGGCGACTTCAGCAGAACAGGAACGGAGGCGCTTCAGCTATAAAGATTATTGTAAATGGACGGATGATGGGCGTTGGGAGCTGATCGATGGCGTGGAATATGATATGAGCCCTGCACCGTCAAGGATTCATCAAAAACTATCCGGTGAATTGTTTGCCAGGATATACACTGTTTTGAAAGATAGACAGTGCGATGTATACGCTGCCCCCTTCGATGTTCGTTTGGCTGATTACGCTGAAGCATCGGATGAAGATATCTTTACCGTAGTTCAACCGGATATCGTCGTGGTTTGTGATAAGTTGAAGCTGGATGAACGGGGCTGTGTGGGCGCTCCCGATCTGATAATTGAGATTCTGTCGCCTTACACTGCGGCTAAAGATATGAAAACCAAACGCGATCTCTATGAGCAGCACGGTGTTAAAGAATATTGGTTGGTTCACCCGATAGA
>JAGHDR010000065.1 GCA_021159825.1 Deltaproteobacteria bacterium
CGAATGATGAAATCGCTTCGCTCTGCCCATTTATAAATTGGCAGAATACCTTAATTCAAAATTCGATGTTGGACGTTCGATGTTGGACGTTCATCTTTTAAGTCCGCCCGAAGGGCGCTAAGTTCAACAGGTTAGGCCTCTCTCCCCCCTTCTCTAAATTTATAGGGCCTCGGCAAAAAATAAATACACCATCCAGCTTGTCCTTTGGTCCGTCTACTGCGTTTCATCCACCAGCACATATCCACAAATATGCACAGGCGGATGCGCCTTGCGTACGAACCAAAATACGGCGCAATCCGGTGCATTTATTTTTTTCCGAGACCCTAACCGCGGAAGATCAGGCACTCTTTGACGTAAAGCGTTGCACCTTTCCAGAAAACATCTTGGGAAAACCCTGAACAAAGTTTGGATTTCTGACATTTTTCTTGACAGCCAAGCGGTTGATATGGCAGGTAACAAATTTCACAAAATACATTATTGAGTCAAAAAGAGTAATGGATAGACGGTCGGATCATAATTTTTTCCCTAATGCTCGGACCATAATTTTTCTGGAAACTATTAGCTCAAAATGCAGGAGACGATTGTTATGAGTGAAGAAAAACCGAGAGGCCCTGTGATAATCATTGGAGGGGGTATTGCCGGAATTCAGGCAGCGCTTTCCCTTTCCGGTGCAGGCCATGGCGTATACCTGGTTGAACGCGCGGCATCATTGGGCGGTATGTTACCCAGCCTTCATCGAATTTACCCTCTATGTGTATGCTGCAAGTTGGATCCCCGAATTGCCGCCTGCGATCAGGATCCCAATATCGAGGTCTTGCTGGACACCCAGCTAGTTGAATTATCCGGGAAAATTGGCGATTTCAAGGCGACCCTGGAAACGGGGGGAGAAAAAAAGCAGGTGGAAGTGGGCGCCGTTATTCTGGCAGCGGGAATTGAAGCATTTGACCCCACGGGGCAGAAAACCTACCCCTATGGGTTGAACCCGAATGTGGTAACCAGCGTTGAATACGAACAGCTTCAGAAACCACTGGGGCCCAACGGCGGCATTTTGAAAAGACCATCCGACGGCAAAAAACCGGAGAAAGTTGCATGGCTTCAGTGCGTGGGCTCAAGGGACATCAACCAGTGCGACGCGCCCTATTGCTCCAGCGTCTGCTGCATGTATGCCCTTAAGGAAGCGGTGAATACCAAAGAATTTGACGAAGATATTGAAACGACCATTTTTTATATAGATATGCGAACCCACGGAAAAGGGTTCGAAGACTATTTGAACAATGCCATTGAAAAAGATGTCCGGCTCATCCGAAGTCGTGTCCATACGGTGGATAACGAAACGGGCAGCGACAATCTCATGATCAGCTATGCCGACGAAAAGGGTGAAGGCCACAGTGAAACATTTGACATGGTGGTTCTTTCCGTGGGGCTTAAGCCCAGCAGCCAAACCGAACAAATCGCAAACATGATGGGTCTCAACCTGACCCCTGATCAATTCATCGGAACCGAACCTTTCAAACCCGTTTCAACCAACGTCCCCGGCATCTTCGTATGCGGTGGCGCAACGGGACCCAACGATATCAGTCAGTCCGTTATTCAGGCGGCGGCGTCTGCCGCGGAAGTGGCGGCGGTTATCGACCCCGAACCCTTTTCATCACCCCAAGAATACCCGGAACCCGTGGCCGATGACGGACAGGTGCCCGCCATTCTGTTTGCCTATCAATTGTGCCCTGACATGGCATCAGACATCGGTGAACAAATAGACGCTTATGCATCCAAAGCACCAGGGGTTACCACCACATTCCGCGTGAACGGCGATATACGGATGACCCTCAGCGCTAAAATCAAGGCGGTCGGCGCCAACCGGCTGGTCTTTGCCTCCTGTACACCGGTCATTCATGAAAATCTGCTTCAGGAGGTCTTAAAACTGGCGGGGCTGAACCCCTACCTCTACGAAATGGTAGATCTGCGAAACATGGATGAAAGCACCCCGAACACACAGCTCCAAGACCGGATTCGCATGGGTGTCGCACGCGCCGGTTTTCTCACCGCACCGGCATTGCAGCAGGTGCCAGTCACCAAGAGCGCTCTGGTGGTGGGCGGTGGCATTTCGGGGATTGAAAGCGCCCTGGCACTTTCCCGCGAAGGGTATCCCGTTACGCTGGTGGAAAAGGAACCGGCACTGGGCGGCAACGGCCGTCACATCCGCAAAACCTGGCAGGGCTATGATGTTCAGGTGTATCTAAAAGCGCTCGTGGAAGCTGCCACGCAAGATGAAAACATCACTGTGATGACGGAAACCACCGTTAAAACCAACCGGGGATTCGGCGGAAGTTTTGTCGCCACCGTAAATCAAAAGGGGTCGGAGAAGGACATATCCTGTGGCGCTGTCATCCTGGCCCCCGGCGGAACAGCCCGTAAACCGGAAGCCTACCTTTATGGCCGGCACAAGAACGTCCTGTTGTGGTCCGAACTGGATCAGAAGCTCATTGAAGACCCCGTCTCCCTGGAAAAAACCGATACGGCGGTCTTTATTCAGTGCGTTGGTTCCCGGGGCGATCTGGGTTGTGCCCATTGCAGCAACGTCTGTTGTTCTTTTTCCGTTCGCGCGGCCATCGATATGAAAGCCAAGAACCCGGACATGAACATTTACATCCTGTACCGGGATATGCGGACCTTTGGCGAGCGGGAGCTCATCTATCGGGAAGCCCGGGAAAAGGGCGTTATTTTCATCCGTTACGAGCTGGAAAACAAACCTGACGTTCAGGCGGCGGGTGACAAGCTGAATGTGGTGGTGTATGATCAGGTCCTTCAAAGATCAATTCTGCTGGAGGCCGATCTCGTTTCACTTCAAACGGCAATCCTGGGCACGAACAATGCCGAGCTGGCCGATATTTTCGGCGTTGATCTGGATGAAAATGGATTTTTCGCTGAATCCCCCGAAAAATTGAGGCCCGTAGATGCCACCAGGGAGGGTATTTTCATCGCCGGTATGGCAGCCTACCCCAAAGGCGTATCCGAAAGCATTGCGCAGGGAAAGGCCGCTTCAGCCCGGGCGCTGGAATTGCTTTGCCGCGATACGGTCCAGGTGGGCGGCATGGTGGCGGAGGTTAATACCGAAAAATGCGCCGTCTGCTGCACCTGCGTCAGAACATGCCCCTTTGATATTCCGGTCATTGACCGTGAAATCGGAGCAGCCTACATTGATCCGGCCCTCTGTCAGGGTTGCGGCATGTGCGTCGCCGAATGCCCCGGAAAAGCGATATACATGATCAGCTGCAGCGACCAGATGCTGATCGAAGCGCCTTCAGTGCTTCTGGCCACCCAATAGATCATCTGTTGACGGTTGCCGGGACAGGGGCCGTCAGTGGAAAACAGAACAACTGTCAATCATTCAAGGAGATGGTTATATGGATGACTTCAAACCTCAAATTGTCGCCTTTTGCTGCACAAATTGTGCATCATCCGCCGCCAAGGTATCCCACGGCATGAAAAAGGCGTTACCGGATAATGTTAAAATCATTCAGGTCCCCTGCACGGGAAGAATTGAAACCCTGCATCTACTGAAACCCTTTGAGGAGGGTGCGGATGGTGTTTATGTGGCAGGATGTCAGGCGGACAGCTGCCAATATATCGGCGGCATCACCAAAGCCGCCAAACGGGTTGCACAAGTCAAGGGCATCCTGGAAGGTCTCAGCATTGAGCCGGAAAGGATTGATGTATTTCACCTGAGTGCCGGAAAAGGCCAGGAATTTGTGGAAGTGGCGGACCGGATGGTCAACACCGTCAAAGGATTGGGGCCGGTCCTGACCGCACCGAACCGAAATTAAACGCTGCGAGGGATAATAATGATTGTTGCAGAATCAAAACCGATCAAGGAACTGCTTGAAATGGTAAAGGGTTTTAAGAAAATCCTTGTGGTTGGATGTAAAGGTTGCGTAACGGTGTGTAATGTTGGAGGCGCCAAAGAAGTGGCAATTCTGGCTTCCACCATCCGAATTTCCGGAAAAAAGGAAGGCCTGGATTTGGTGGTGGGTGAACACACCCTGGAACGACAGTGCGACCCGGAGTATATTGATGAACTTAAAGACATCATCGGGGATTACGACGCGGTGATCAGCATCGCGTGCGGTGTGGGGCCACAGTTTATTTCCGAAAGATACCCCGCTACAAAAGTTTTTCCGGGGGTGAACACAAAATTCATGGGCGGCGCCGTGGAACACGGTGTGTGGTCGGAGCGATGCGCCGGTTGCGGGACATGTGTCGTACATCTTTTCGGCGGTCTCTGCCCCATTGCCCGATGTTCAAAAAGTCTTCTGAATGGACCTTGTGGTGGATCTTCCAACGGAAAATGCGAAATCAGCAGTGATGTGGAATGCATCTGGGATACGATTGTGCTGAAAATGATGGAACAGGATCGCCTGGACGAGCTTATGGAATTCAGACCACCCAAGAGCTGGACCACAGCACGCGATGGTGGACCAAGAAAAATGATCAGGGAGGAACTGGTAAAATGAGCGAGCACAAAGCAGGAAGCAATCTGGAGAAAGTTTTGAGCGCGGGTCATTTCGCTTTTACCGGTGAGTGCGGGCCGCCGCAGGGCGCAAACGTACCGCACCTGATTGAAAAAGCGAACCACCTAAAAGGTGTCGTAGATGCCGTCAATGTCACAGACAATCAGACCGCCGTTGTGCGCATGTCCAGCTGGGCCGCCTCGCTGATTCTCCTCGAGCAGGGGCTGGAACCCAATTTTCAGATGGTTTGCCGGGACAGAAACCGTCTGGCAATCCAAAGCGACATCCTGGGAGTCTATGCCATGGGCATTCGTAATATGCTCTGCCTTTCAGGGGACCACCAGTCATTTGGAAACCACCCGGAAAGCAAAAATGTTTTTGACATCGACTCCATGCAACTGATTCACACGGTCAAAACCATGCGGGACGAAGGCAAATTCCTTAACGGTTCGGACGTGGATGTAGCGCCTAAGCTTTTCATCGGTGCGGCCTGCAATCCGTTTGCGGAACCCTTTGATTTCCGCGTCTACCGCCTGGCCAAAAAGATTTCCGCGGGGGCGGATTTTGTTCAGACCCAGTGCATCTACAATATGGATAAATTCAGAGAGTTCATGAAACGTGCCGTGGACATGGGCCTGCACGAAAAATGTTATATTCTGGCGGGCGTCACCCCCATGAAAAGCGTGGGTATGGCGCTGTATATGTCAAAACAGGTGCCGGGCATGGATGTGCCCCAAGCCCTGGTCAAGCGGTTGCGGGGCGCCGGCAAGGGCAAAGCGGCCGAAGAAGGGATCAAGTTTGCCCTGGAACAGATCGAAGAATTCAAAGAAATGGAAGGGGTGGCGGGTGTGCATCTCATGGCCATTGAGTGGGAACACAAAGTGCCCGAAATCGCTGAAAGGGCGGGTGTTCTGCCCAGGCCCGTCGTATAAATCAACCGTTTTTTTAATCAACATCAAAAACCCGAAAGAGGCCGCTTCCTGGTGCTTTTCGGGTTTTTTTCTTGAATTCAATCCATTGTCCCCTACAATAACCGGAATCTTGAACTCTTGCACGAGAAAACAGCAATGATTATCAAACACACCCCTTTCCGAAGCTATCCGGAAGGGCACATTTCGAGAAGACCTTTTCTATCGCCTGAGCGTGGTGCCCATTGAACTCCCGTCCCTCAGGGAGAGGAAAGAGGATATTCCATTTCTGATCGAACACTTTCTGGAGAAGCTGAGCCACAAAATGAAAAAACCGCCGCCGGAAATATCGCCCGAGGCGGTTGACGTTTTAAAGGAATACCCATGGCCCGGAAATGTGAGGGAACTTGAAAGTATAGGAATTTCCATTTTATGCTTAATGAATTCGGCTTGATAGGAACTGAGTGATTTTTTTTTGAACGTCGAACATCGAACGTCCAACGTTGAACATCGAATGATAAAATCGCTTCGCTCTGCCCATTTATAAATTGGTAGAATACCTTAATTCAAAATTCGATGTTGGACGTTCGATGTTGGACGTTCATCTTTTAAGTCCGCCCGAAGGGCGCTAAGTTCAGCGTGCCATCGAAAGAGTCCTCATACTGGAAGATACCGATATTATTCGGGAAAGAAACCTTCCCGCTTACATTATCCGGCAACAGGGGAATCTGCAGATTTTCCCTGAAGACCCCGTCACCCTGGAAGAGCTGGAAAAAAAATACATCGCCGTTGTGCTTAAAAGGGCCAAAGGGAAAAAGATTGAAGCGGCCGGAATCTTAGGCATCAATCGCAAAACCCTTTCCGCAAAAATCAAAAAATACGGATTGCAATAATCGGCCCGATTTGATGGGTCTCAGACAATCGTAAGGAGCTTCGTTTGCTGCACATATTTGTCGATGCTGATGCGTGCCCGGTCAAACAGGAGGTGTACCGCGTTGCAAGTCGATGTGGCCTTGATGTCACATTGGTGGCCAACTCCCGGATGCGTGTTCCTAATGAACCATGGATTGCCCTCGAAGTTGTAAAGAACGATCCCGACGCGGCCGATGATTGGATTGTCGAACACGTGCAAGATTACGACATCGTGGTCACTGCCGACATTCCCCTTGCGAACCGGTGTCTTAAGAAAAGCGCCCGCGTCATCGGCACAACCGGGAAACCGTTTACGGAAGACAACATCGGCCACTCCGTAGCAACCCGAGACCTGTTGTCGAAACTTCGGGACGCAGGGGAGATGACGGGCGGGCCACCGCCCTTAAAGAAGCGTGACCGATCACGTCTTCTTCAACAGCTCGACGAAGTGATTCAATCAATCCGTCGTCAACACCCCTCAAATTCCACCTAAAAACGCGCTCGCGCCGATGGGTAATTTTGTAACATTTGGGGTATTCTTACCCAGAGTTATCATTTCCTTAGTTTATCAAGCACTTACGACAAGTCATTCCCATTTTATGCGAC
>JAGHDR010000308.1 GCA_021159825.1 Deltaproteobacteria bacterium
TCCATGTGACGTCCCCGCGCACCTCTTCTGCCAGCCTTACTTTTCTCAACGGAAATGGTGAGTTAGGTTTTCCCGACATTTGAAGGAGTCCGGGCAGGGCTATCTGAAGGAACGCCATCTCATTGGATGGCGGCCCGCCGGGAAGGCAGAAAATGGGTTTGCCATCCAGAATCCCCAGCGCAACCGCCTTTCCCGGACCGAGCCGGACCCGGTGAAAAAACATCTCCCAACCCATTTCATCCAGGACTCTGGTGGTCAAATCCCGCTCGCTTTTCCACGCGCCGCCGCTGGTCAGAAGAGCGTCATTTCTTGAAAGGAGTTTTTGGAATGTCTTTTCAAGTTCATGGGGATGATCCCGAACAACGGCCGTTTCCCCCGACATACCGAAATGACGCAACCACGAATAAAGGGTCACAATATTGCTGGCATACAACTGGCCGGTCTGAAGGGAGCGCCCGGGCGCAATCACCTCGTCGCCGGTAGCCGCAACGGCAACGCGAGGTAACGGATATACCTTCACCCGGTCCAGACCACCGGCAGCCAAGAGCCCGGTCAGGGCGGGCGTCAAGACCTGCCCCCGGCCCACAATAAGACCCTCTTTTGCCACATCGCTGCCCTGAAACAGGAGATTGCATCCGGGCGGCGCATCCCGATAACAGATCACCCTGTCGCCGCACTGTTCCGTAAATTCAACGGATACAACAGCATCCGCGCCTTTTGGAATCACAGCGCCGGTCATCACTTCAACCGTCTCACCGGACCAAACGGTTTTTTCGGTGGGATCCCCCGCAGCCAGGGTACCGGCGATCCTGAGCGGGATACCGTTTTTGCGAGATGCTCCTGCAATATCCGCTGAAACCACCGCATACCCGTCCCGCAAGGAAGACGTGGCCGATGGACAATCCACCACCGCCCTCAGATCCTCTGCCGCCACAAGATCACACACCTCATGAACGGGCGCCGACGCCGGCTTCAATGTCCTGATGGCATCGAAAGTCAGGGAAAGCGCCTCCTTCAAACCGATATCATAGGTTCGGCCCATGTGAATACTCCTTTTTCGCAGGGTGCAGTTATCAGGGTGCAGAAAAATCCATTTTCGAATTTTATCCTGACCACTGAAAACTGCCCGCTGCTCCCTCTGAACACTTAAAATCAAAGAACCCGATCATTTAGGGTAGAAAATGCTTTACGGACGTCCTGAACACGCTGTGGATCAATCTCAGCTGAAACATAACATGCCCCTTCCCCACCTTCAGCCAGGACCTCTCCACCGGGATCAACGATCATGCTGTGACCGGCAAAGGCCTTACCGTCACTTGTCCCGGAACAGTTACAGGAAAAAAGATAAGAGAGGTTTTCGTGTGCTCTGGCCCGGTTAAACAGGCGCCAGGCATCCAATCGCGCCAGGGGCCAGGCCGAGGGCACCAGAAAAATCGAAGCCCCCTGATCCACCATGAGTCGATAAAGTTCCGGAAAACGCAAATCATAGCAGGTGGTAATCCCCGCTTTACCCCAGGGCAGATCCACGACCACCGGCCTTCTACCCGCCTTCAACAGTTTCCGCTCTTCCGACTGGTACCCGAAAAGGTGAATCTTCCGATATTGGGCCATAATCCCGCCATCCGGCCCCAGAAGAAGGGCAGCGTTAAACAAGTCATCGTCTTCTCGCAACACCAGGCTGCCCATCAGGATATGAATCCCCATGGCCGAGGCCCTTTCTCTCAAAGCTGACACTGTCGGACCGTCAATGGGTTCGCTATCCCTTCGATACCGATGAAAGGAAAAATATCCGCAAGGCCACAATTCCGGAAGCAGCATCAAATCGCTCGGCGGCGCCTGGTCCAGCAGATCCAATGCCACTTCAATATTTTCTTCTTTACCCCTGTCTTTCACTTGCATCTGAATGCTGGTGACGCGCATATTCAATTGATCCTTTCAAAAACCCATTTGAGCAAAAAACACCCTTTCAATTTCACCGGAACTTTACAATTATATTCATATTTTGTATAACTCAAATCCCTGAGAATAAGCAACCCCACATATCTTACGACTTGGATACAGGGTAAAATGAAACCCCCATGGAATAAGGAAACAACCCATGATCACGTTGCTGGATTACGGCGCCGGAAACGTTCGGAGCGTCATCAACGCCATCGAAAGCCTCGGAGAACAGGTCCATCTCGTTAAAACAGGAAATGATATCCTTTCCGCTGAAAAGCTGGTCTTTCCCGGAGTTGGCGCCTTCGGTAACATGATGGAAATCCTGCACCGAAAAAATTTCGTCGCACCGCTGATGACCTATCTCAAAGCCGATCGTCCCTTCCTGGGCATCTGCCTGGGGCTCCAGGCCTTGTTTGAAAAGAGCGAGGAAGCACCGGACGTGCCGGGGTTGGGGTTCATCCCGGGCCAAGTACAACGATTTTCCACCGACCTTTCCGTTCCCCACATCGGCTGGAACGGGCTGAATATTCAACAACCCTCCAGGCTGTTTGCAGGTCTTGAAGGCAACGAAAAGTTCTACTTTGTCCATTCCTACCACGTTAACCCCAGTACGGATGATACCGTACTGACCACCACTGATTACGGCTATGGGTTTGTCAGTGCCATCCAAAAGGGAAACGTAACCGCCACCCAGTTTCACCCTGAAAAAAGCGGCAGATCAGGACTTCGCCTACTGGAAAACTTCCTCAGGAAAGACGGTAAAATGGTAATGCCCCCGGAAATTTCAAGCCGTACATGCCTGGCCAAACGCATCATTGCCTGTCTGGACGTTCGCACCGACGACCGGGGCGATCTGGTGGTGACCAAGGGAGACCAATATGATGTGAGAGAAAAGGGGGATGTTCGGAACCTCGGCAAACCGGTGGATCTGGCGCGCAGGTACTACCAAGAAGGCGCCGACGAAATCACCTTCCTCAACATCACCGGATTCAGGGATTTTCCCCTGGAAGACATGCCCATGCTTGAAGTGCTGCGAAAGACATCCGAAAACGTCTTCGTTCCCCTCACCATCGGCGGCGGTATTCGGGATTACACGGATAAGGACGGCAGAAAATACACAGCCCTGGAGGTGGCTGCAAAATATTTCAGATCCGGCGCGGACAAAATATCCATCGGCAGTGATGCCGTCCTGGTTGTTGAAGCCCACCTTAAAACCGGCATTAAGACGGGCCGGAGCGCCATAGAAGAAATCGCCCGGGTCTATGGGAACCAGGCCGTGGTAATTTCCATCGATCCCAGACGGGTATACGTGGGAAAACCTGAAGACGTCCATCACCGGGTGATCAAAACACAATATCCCGGACCCAAGGGTGAATCCTATTGCTGGTATCAATGCACCATCAAGGGCGGGCGGGAAAGACGCGATCTTGATGCGGTCACGCTGGCACAAGTCTGTGAAACATTGGGGGCGGGTGAAATTCTGTTGAACTGTATCGACCGGGACGGCACATCCCAAGGGTTTGACCTGGAACTCATCAACGCGGTCAAAGAGGCCGTTTCCATCCCTGTTATTGCATCCAGCGGCGCCGGGTGTTCTGAGCACTTCCTGGAAGTCTTCAAAAAAACCGAGGCCGAATCAGCCCTGGCCGCCGGAATCTTTCACCGCGAGGAAGTGCCCATCGGACTGGTAAAAAGCGATCTGAAAGGAGAGGTGGAAATCAGAGTTTAGTGCCTTACAGATTATCTCCTTCGAAAAAAACGAGACAGTTTATGCCGCCAACTTCATAAGTTCTTGATTAGAGGAGGCTAATACGACCTGAATGGCTGTGGCTATTTGGCGGCCTTTTCGGGTTAAAATGTATCTATGTTGTTTTGGGAGTTTCCGAATCAAGCCATGATCGCGAAGAATTCGAAAGATGCGGGTAACAACTCCTGAAAGTTGCTTTTCGGTTTTTTTGGCGTATAGGGGTTGGTCGCAAAGAAGGTCTCGGATATCGCTGTTTTTGAATCCGGCGACTGTAAATTTTGGATCTGAGATGGCATTGAGAATGGCGTTATCTTTCCCTATGGGATCAATGGCTCGCACAGTCCTTCCTCCCGTTTTCCGACGCTGAGTAATGGGGGCAAGAATATCCCTGATGGGGGTGGTCAATTGCGCTGAACCAA
>JAGHDR010000008.1 GCA_021159825.1 Deltaproteobacteria bacterium
ATGAGAATACCGTCTCCATGATCGATGATTTGGCCATTAGTGTGGGTTGTGGCGCCGATTCCGCCGACTTCCAGAATTCGGTTTTCCCGGATCACGATTCGGCCGTTTTCAATCCAGTGTCCCGGTTCGGCCATGACCCAGCGTGCCCGGTGAATGATGGGGGTCATGGGGCTGCCTTTACACCATTTTCAACGGGTTTGTACAAGGTGTCTCTCTGAACGGCTTTGAAGCCCGCCATTTTGATCAGTCGAATGATTTCCATCTGGTTCATGGTATTTCTGACCCCTGCGGAGGCCACCACGTTTTCCTCGATCATGGTGGACCCCATGTCGTCGGCACCGAAGTGAAGGGCGATCTGTCCGATATGACGGCCCTGGGTAACCCAGGAAGCTTGAATGTGAGGTACATTGTCCAGGAAAATTCGTGAGATGGCCAGGGTCCGCAGATAGGTGACGCCGCCGGCAGCCCGCCCGGGCAGGGTGTTTTTTCCCGGCTGGTAGGGCCAGGGGATAAAGGCGGTAAACCCACCGGTCTTGTCCTGGAGTTCCCGAATGGCCCAAAGGTGCTGAATCCTTTCCTTTAGGGTTTCAATATGCCCGAACATCATGGTGGCGGTGGTTTTAAGGCCCAGATCGTGAGCACACTGCATGACCTCGAGCCATTGGGATGTGGATGCTTTGTTGGGGGATATCTTTTGCCTCACCCGGTCCACCAGAATTTCAGCGCCCCCTCCCGGGATGGAGCCCAGACCCGCTTCCTTGAGCCGTTGAATAACGTCATGGATTGAGAGCCCTTCTTTTTGGGCCATGAACACAATCTCGGGTGGGGAGTAACCGTGCACATGAAGGCCTTTGCGTTTTATGAAGGCCACCTGTTGTTCATGATGGTGAAGATCCAGATCCGGGTTAAGCCCCCCCTGATATAAAATCTGGGTGCCCCTCAGCGAAAGGGTTTCGTCGCATTTGGCATTGAGGGTGTTCCGGTCCATCACATAGGCTTCCGGGTCCTCTTTCCCTTTGTAAAAAGCACAGAAAGCGCATTTGGACTCACAAATATTGGTGTAATTGATGTTCCGGTCCACCGCGTAGGTGACTACAGGGTGCGGATTGTGCTTGAAACGGGCGGTCTGGGCCAGTCGTCCCAGGGTGAGGAGATCCGCCTTTTCATACAGGCGCAGAGCCTGGTCCGGGTCTAACCGGCGCCTTAACGCTTTTTCAGTGGTTGCTTTCAGCATGGATGCGGTCATTTTTTTCTCAGGATTCTTGAATGGGCTGGTGAAAGGTGTCCCGCTGTTCAGGCTTAAGCCCTGCCTCTTCGATCATCTCGACCAGACGTTTTCGGGTCAACCCGGGGGCGGTAGCGGCGCCGGCCTGGTGAGCGATGTGTTCTTTTACAATGGTTCCTTCCAGATCATCGGCCCCGAAGTGAAGGGCGGTCTGGGTGAGTTTGAGACCCAACATTACCCAGTAGGCCTTGATATGAGGAAAGTTATCCAGGATCAGCCGGGCCGTGGCGATGGTCTTGAGGATATCCACGCCGGTGGGGCCAGGCAGATGCGCCAGCGGTGTGTTTTTCGGGTGAAAGGGGAGGGCGATAAAGGCTTTGAAGCCTTCCGAAAGGTCCTGCTGTTCCCGCAGTCGGAACAAATGTTGCACCCGCTCTTCAATGGTTTCCATATGGCCGAAAAGGAGCGTCGCATTGGTGCCGATGCCTAAACTATGGGCCTCTCCATGAATCTCCAGCCAACGGTCCGCGGGGATTTTACGGGGAAAGAGGGCCTCTCTCACCCGTTCCGAAAAGACTTCGGCGCCGCCCCCCGGCATGGCCGATAGTCCGGCCTCTTTAAGCTGTTTTAGGCATTCGATGGTGGAAATTCCGGCCCTTGAGGCTATATGGTCGATTTCCACTGCGGTAAAGGCCTTGAGTTTCAAAGTCGATTTGGCTTGGGTCAGGGCCTTTAAGAGGTCCGTGTAGTAATCAAGTTCGAGATGGGGATGGCATCCCCCCACGATATGGATTTCCCGGAGGTCCGCTACGGGGCTTTGAGTGATTAGTCGTGCGGCTTCCTCCGGCGAATAGGTATGGGCGTCTTTAGAACCGGGAGCTCGGTGAAAAGCACAAAAGCGGCATTTGTTTTCACACACATTGGTGTAATTGAGATGATGATTGGAGATGAAAAAGGCTTTGTCCCCGTACCGTGACCGTTTCACGGCGGATGCGATCTGCCCCAGGCCGATGAGATCCTGTGTGTTGAAACAGGCAAGACCGTCTCCCGGGGTCAGGCGTTCCTCGTTGATGAGTTTTTCACCGACGGCCTGAATCGCCGGGTCTGTGATGCGCTCAAGGACGACATCGGACAGAAAATTGCTAATAGGTTTGTGAGTTTTCATAAGATCTGTTTCTAACCGTGAACCGTTGCTTTGACTTTTGTGACCACTTGGTCAACAATACGCGCTCCGGTTTCAATTGACAACCGTTTTTTCGGAAATGGTGGGACGTCCATAAAATTATAAAATTGACAATTTTTGTTTCTTTTCATATTGCGACCGTATGCCAATTACAAGC
>JAGHDR010000068.1 GCA_021159825.1 Deltaproteobacteria bacterium
ATATTGCGCCTCTACCAACGCTTCTTCTGCGTTTATAGCGTCCTGAAAGTGTTTGGCGACCTTTTCCAGTGCCGGCATGGTCTGAGTTGCGAAAATCTCTTCAGCCCCTGTCCTGTCCTCTGTTGCAAGGGCTTTTTCTATGGCAACGGCGGAGTTATGAAGGCGGTCGTGGGGGGCCTTTGAGGCCTCAAGGGCCGACTTCAGGGCAGGGAAATCCCTCATCCAGGCAGCAGCCTTTTCAGATGTCAGAAATTTGCCGAATGCACATTTGACAGGATCGGTCTCCACGCCCAGGTCCTTCTTCCCTTCAAGTATCCCTTCAGAGACCTTGGCCGCCCACTTGCGGTGATCGTCGAGTCGGGCCATAAGGGTCATGCTGAGCCCCGGGTGAATCGGTTTGTAAACCTTCTGGATATCCACGGCACTTCCATGCAGCTTTGCATGGGGTTCTTTCATGGCCTCCACCAGCTTGGCAAGCTCCGGATGGCCTTCACACGCCTTCCTGGCCCCTTCGCCGTAAAGCCATATTCCAAGACCGCATTTATGAGGGTCTGTCTGAACGTCTAACCTGGGAAGGTTCTCCAGAAAAAGTTGATCAATTTTAGCCACCCATTTCAGGTGGTCTACCTCCCTGGCGCAGAGAAAGCCCGGCAGGCCCATATCGGCCTGCACAAAGTTCTTGCCGATACCGACGGCAGACTGGTGCAATTTGTGATGCGGCGCCTCGATATCTTTAAACATTGGCGCAAGACTGGGAACCAATTGTTCCGCCTGCTTGCGGCCCTCCCCGAACAGCCATGCGCCAAAAGCGCACTTGTGATCATCCGTCTCAACATCAAGTGATGCGACCTTGTCGTCGGTCAAAAGGGCGCTGACCTTATTGATCCAGTTGAGGTGGTCCACCTCCTTCTGGGCCAGGTTTCCGTTTAATTTGTTGCCATCTATAACCTCTGTGGCGTTATTCACAATCCCGCTCACGCCTGTGTAGCTCATGATGCCGAGCACCACTAACAGGGCCAATACCACCGAAAAACCGATGCCTATCTTTTTGCCGATCGTAAGATTCCTGGACATCTTTCTTCTCCTCCTTTTCTAAGGTATTCATACGGGCTTCTTTGGTTCGTCAATGGTTTGACTGCAACCGATACCCAATGGCCAATTTCAAGTTTCAAAATCATTCGGTTTTTTCCAAAACGGCAATTTCCTCCCCGCTAAGCACCTGATTTATATCGAGAAGAATTTTCACGCCCCCTTCCATCTTGGCCATGCCAAGGATATATTCCGTGTTCAGTTTGGTGCCGAAGGTGGGCGTGTCTTCGATATCATCCCCTTTTATGTTCAACACCTCCGATACCGAGTCCACAACGATCCCGATCATGACCATCCCTGTCTGGGACTCAATCTCCACCACAATAATACAGGTACGCTCGGTGTATTCGATCTCCCATACCGAAACGGAGCCTCAGATCGATGACCGGTATCACCTTACCTCGAAGGTTGAGGACCCCTTTGACAAACGCCGGTGTCTGGGGTACCGATGTAATGGGCAGCATCCCGACAATCTCCTTGATCTTCAGGATGCCGATCCCGTACTCCTCCTCAGCCAAGGTGAAGGTGAGGTATTTCCCCTCCCTTTCCTCCATAACCTTCACTGCCTGATCCATTGTTTCCAAAAATTCCGCCATTCTTTAACCTCCTTTCCTTTTTCCATTTTGATAAATGACCCCATGTCGCCTGGTCCCCGACTCAATCTCTCCTCGGTTATGGGCGATCATGGCAACTATCCGCTTTTTTTGTGACATAATGAATCAACTTGTTTAAGACCGAAACGAGATCCGAAAAATCACTGTCCACATAGGTTACGAACCGTGGATAGAGCCTGTGCCCGATCGAGATGGTGGTCGGTTCCCTGTCGGGCAGAACCAGGAGGATGGGGTTATCATCAAAGAGATTACCCATGGAAATGAGTCCCTTAAGCTGCTCCCTGTTTACGGGTATAAGGATCATTATGGCCCGGTCTAAGATGGGGCGACGGAACCGATCACGGAGGGCTTCCAGAGTGCGGACAACTTCGATCCGATGGTCGTGAATCTTTGTTTGAATGTCGCCCAGTAGACGCTCTACAGACCCTTTTTTTGCGGTACAAAAAAAGATGATCATCATTGTAACCTCCATCGCATGTCTCTATTTCATGGGTCAGCTCCCGCTCCAGAGCCGTTCTTCCTTCTTGAGAGGAGGGTCTCTTACCCTGCCTTTCCGACTGATATAGGCAAGTACCGTGCCAGGATTGGGCGGAGTCGTTAATCGACATATTTTAGATGTTAATTCAGGCTGTTATGCATTTATTAGGAGGAGAGGCATTGTTGACAAAGGCGGGCGTTGTCCCGGAATCGGGGGAAATATCAGGCGGGCCGTTCTATCCGATGTTTTTTCAGGCGATCATAAAAACGCGACCGGGAAAGGCCGGAAACCGAGCAGGCTTTACTGATATCCCATTCTGTAAAGGATACGAGATCCTCAATATACTGCCGCTCGGTGGCCTCTAACAGTGTGTGTAGATTCGGCAGCGCATCGTTTTCTTCTCTCCCACTCTTTGGTTGCGGTTGATTCACCCTCAGACCCAATCGAATTGATGCGCGTACCAATGCTGTCCGGATATGGGTAGGGAGGTGAATCGGAAAAAGGGTGCGCAAACGCTGGGCCACAGCAATGGATCTTTCAAGTGCATTTATCAAT
>JAGHDR010000246.1 GCA_021159825.1 Deltaproteobacteria bacterium
GGGAGGGACGCACCGGCATCCGCCGAAGCGCCCCCGGTCCTCTCAGGCCTAGGAGGAGAGTTAAGGCCTATCTGAAAACCCTAAAATTCAGCAGTCGCCCGCAGCCCGAAAATCCAGCCATCCGGGCTGTCGCCCACATCCATGGAATCCTTCATGTACTGAACGTCTCCCGTAATGGCAAAGATATCATTCAGGGCAAACCGCCCATAGACCTCGAAAACATCCGTGTGGTCCACATCCTGATTTCCGCCCCTCAGATGGGCATAACCGATGCCGATATTGTCCTGTTCACGCCCCCAGAGGTTCCCGCCGATGTTCAAGCCGCCGGAATAGATGTCCTCGTAATCGATGGCTGCCTCGTCATCTTGCCAGCCGAACCGGATCCAGGCCCCCAAGATCTCTCCTAACTGTTGGTCAAAGGAGATCATGGCACAACCCAGCCGTTTCTTTCTTGTGCCGGCCACATTGCTGAAATCACTGCTGGTGGTATCCACAGTCAAGCGATAGTTTCCTTCACCCAACCCGAAGTCCACATTGTAGCCGAACTGCATCCCGTAAAAATTGTAGGGCTCCTCGAATTCGCCTTCTTCACCATTGCTCCCCAGTGCCATGGCCACGCCTTTTATGGAAAATCCGCTGATTTCCCACTCTATGGCGCCACCGATGTCATAGGATGGCAGGAACGCAACGGGGCCGTTCACCAGCGCTTCATTCATAAACTGGGAGAATTCGTCGTTGGCAAAGGCGTTTTCATCCACATAATCGCACGCGTCGATGATACCGCCGGTAAGCCCCAAGGAGTGATCTTCGCTGAAACTAAACGTATGCTTATACCAGGCAGTGAGCAGATAATCGCGGTTTCTGCCGCTGATGTCTTTGCAGTCGTCCTGCACGTCGGCGCCCCATGGAGCAAATTTGAATGGAGATTCACCCTCTTCCATCAAACCGTCGCCTGCCCCGAATCCGAACTTGACAAAGACCTCGTCGCTCTCGGTGGGCGTGAAGCTGATCTCCGGTTGAAACACCAGAGCGCCTCGACCCTCACTGTCAAAGTCAGGGGCATCGTTGATACTTAGGTACTGCCATTCCCCGGCGATGATGCCGCCGATGCTCAATTTGTCGTTAACTTCGTAGGCAAATCCATTGCTTGCCAACAGAAAAACACCGCAGATTGCCCATAGGCAACCCAAACCAAACTTTTTCATTACTCTCATGAGACTCTTTCCTCCTTAATAAGTCCTTTAAATTAAGGGCAAATACGGTTATATCCGCCCAACACCTTGAAATACGAACAGAAACGACCCCTGGGCCGCCGGCTCTTTCCGGCCTACTCACCTCCTCCCTGGCGGGTTGCCCCCGCAATCCTTTTTTGCGCTGCCGCACGAACCCTCACATGTACCGCAGCCACAGAATCCGTTCCTTCTTTTGGCTGCGGAGCGAAACCACAAAAACAGGTACCCAACGGCTGCAAGCACGATAATTCCAATGATTATCAAGTCCATATGGATCATCCTTCCGGCTCGATGAGGTTCACGGCAATCAGACCGTACAAGCCGGTGAACAGGATCAGAACCGGATCAGTCCAATTGTTTTTTAGTCTTATTCGCCTCTGGAACATCATCACAAGTCCCAGGATGAAGGATGCGAAGATGCCGATCCCCGCGGTCCATCCGTTCCACACAAGCTTGAAGGGAAGATAGCCGCTCATTTTATCCGACATCTTCAAATAAAACGGAAACAGGGCTTTAAAGACCCTGTCCGCAACCCGTCCCTTCCCGGAAAACATCACCCGCCGGTATTGGTCAACCGCAGACCAGGAACCATCCATGGCTACGGCGCAGATCTCATGATTATCCGAGTAGACCGCCGTCCTGTAGAGCGGGTTGATCAGCAGTTTGAAATCCATGGTGTCGGGATCATAGTCTTTAAGGGGCAGTTTGATCAGCCCGTAATCATCGTAACGGATAAGATACAACTCGTTTTTTTCCGTGAGCAGTATCCCGCGAATCTCCTTTTTTTTGTTCTCCGACACCTTAATATGCCGGATGCCGAGATTGGAGGGGATCGGGGTCTTTACCACAACCGGTTGGCCTTTGACCCGTTTCACATGAAAAACGCGACTTCCGGCATCCACCAGGAAAAACCCCTCATCAGAGGATTTCAAGATGGACACCTTTCCCGACGTCAGCCTTGCCGGAAAAAGAAAACCCGCCTTCCGCAGCGCCGTTGTAAACCTTTGGCTCAGGTCTTCGTCCACCCGGTTGGTGTCCACGTTGATAAACTCCATGCGGTCCTTCATCCGAAAAGCATCCTCGGGAAACCTGAGACGGGCCCCTACGGGTTTGCTTTCGAGCAACGGGTACACCGGTACGCGGGGTCGCCGATCCTGAATTTCACGGGGCTTCAATTGAAACACCTGCCGGTTGGCTTTCATATCCGCCTTGGTAAACGTTCTATCGCCAATCACCAACGGAAGCTTTCCCCAGAGATCCATATTCTTGTAGTAAATAAAAGGGATCAGGCACTCAAAAGCCTCCCGGCTGTAGTTTTTACCGTCCTCATCCCGTGTGACAAAGCCGTGGCCTTCCCCCACCATTTCGCGATATACAAACTTCCGGTTAACCGGGCTGAAGAAAAGCTGGGTCTTTCCAATTTTGCGGTCAAATACCA
>JAGHDR010000368.1 GCA_021159825.1 Deltaproteobacteria bacterium
AAAACATAGTGAACAAAATCCGGAAGCGGCATCTCGTTCACCGCCACGGAGACCATCCTCTCCAGGCTGAAGGGGCACGTTTCAACGGCTTCCGACCCTCCTTTGGCGCCGCTGAATTTGAGGGGCTCCAGCAGGGTAAAGGCCCCGCCTTTCTTTTCAGGGGCTTTCGGGGTTTCTTCGGGGACGTCCTCGGGCACGGCAGGCTGAGCGGTGTCCGGCGGTTTGTGGACCACAATGATTCATAGATGATGGGTTCAAAGGGTCGTCTTTAAGAGGGGTATATCCAGGCTAAAAGAGGTTGAACAGCTTCCCGAGCATGCCCACCATGGAAATGCGGAAAAGGTCATGGCAAAGGTGAAGAGACGAAAGGGCTGGCTGCGAGTCTCCCGCAACCCTTCGTCAATGCGACGGTCAATACGGTCAAGGATTTTATCCAGCTTTAAATCCACCTGCTCAAACCGCTTGTCCACCTGCTCAAACCGCTTGTTCATATCGGTCTTCAGATTCTCTTGAGACCTGGAAAGTTGGTCAAATTTATCGTTTAATCCCTTGAACTTATCGTTTAATCCCTCGAATTTATAGTTTAATCCCTCGAATTTATAGTCAAATTTCTGTTCAAGATTGTCAAATCGGACCTCGAAATATTGAGACGTGGGAATCAACCGGGCAATGAGAATTTCAATGGTCTTCTCATTGATGCTGATTTCCGACTTTTTCTCTGTGTTTTTGTCGTCCTCGCTCATATCTTCAACCCCTTGGGATTGTCAATTCAAACATCTCGAACTTCCGTACCATAGAACAGCGAATGGCGGGATTTTATCCCATCGGGGACTGTTTGACAATAGAAATCGTTTGGGTGCTCAGATCTCCACCTCACAGCCCGACCAAAAACGACGTCCCGATTATTTCTCGTTCCCACGCTGGAGCATGGGAACCAGACAGTCATGCCCTCACGCTATTCCGCAAGAACTGCCTGAATGGATTTCGCGTCCAGGACCCGATCGCTCCATCGATCCAGTTGCTCCATCGTCGCTCTTGCCAGTTGTTCTTTTCCCCAGCCCGGCAATGGACCAAAACGACGGGTCAGCAATCTTTCCAGAAAAACGCGAGTGCCTTCCTGTCTTCCTTCCTGTCTTCCTTCCTGAAATCCTTTATCCTTAATATATTGCGCCAGCATGATTGTATCCTCCTGTTCAGTTATGTTCCGGTAAAACGCTTCACGCTCTTCTTCCTGAATCCCGGCATACACATCAATGAAATCCACATATTTCTCAAACATTGTCCGAGGCACAAGTTCAAACAGTCCACGATAGGCCCGGCGAATCACTTCAAATCGTTCTTCCGGCTTATAATTCATCTTGGGCAACAAGATTTTGACAACCGGGTTACGATGATCGTAATAATCACAGGCGTTATAGTCAAACAATTTCAAAAGGATATACTCAAAGTGAAGCAGGTCGCGATTCCCCAACCGGCTGTTCAACTCCCGTTTCACATCCGTCCGCCATTTGTTCCTTGCAGTGAACATCACTGTCGGAATTACCCGTGCATCAGGATATTGCTCCATCAAATCAGTCACATACCGCAACAGTTTGTAAATCGAAAACCGTCCTTTATCTTCCTGAAATTCCACCAGCCAAAGCAGGATCTGTCCCTTTTCAAAGGTATAAAGTATAGGCATGTCCAAAGACAGATGTCCATCAGACAATCGCCGCTTTTTGGGCTCCTGACGTACAAAATCCACCCGTTGAATCGTACCCAGATCCGAGATATCGGGTAATATCCACGCCAGAGCTTCCTTTGGGAAATCCAGAAACACATTCTTGAAATTATGATCATGGGAGGTCATAGCATCATCCTTCAATTTCCCTGTATTTTTCTGCTGTTGCGTAAATAATGAGGGCGTTACGGTTCGGATCTACCGCCATTCGCATATCGGCATGTGAAATAATGATGCCTTTTCCCGTGTCGCCACTCTCCCTTATCATCACAATCGGTTTGCTCTTTCGGGAAAGCGGCCCGGAGGCGCAGGCGGAAAGGGATGCCGGCAGAAGAAAAGACAGGAGGAAGGCGCGGCTTATGGGGTGGCGAATCAAGGGAAAAAAAGGTCTCACGCGAAGGCGCAAAGAGCACGAAGGCTTTTTGGCTTCTTCCCGATTGGGAATATAATGGGGGCCATTGTTACGTTATGTGTATTTGGGGACGTTGGCATCTCTGCGTCAGACTGAAATCTTAATTCTTACAATTGTGATTTATAGCACCAAAAGCGGCACCTCAAAACCAGCTTGTCGAAAATGTTCGTCAAATGTCAGCGCAATCCGTGTCTTATTTTCTTCCATTGTTACGAAAGAGAAACAGTCAACCAAGCCCCATTCCTTATCCGGACGGTCTTTGTAAAAAGTAAACGCCTTTGACATGCCCTCAGGGCCAAATGATACCACCGTTGTGTTTTGGTCAAATCGAATCTTTTCAAGAAAGCTTACAGCAGATGCTCGATAGGAAGGCAACGAAAGTGCGTTCGCGATTTCAACAAGAACAAGATCGGTGGTTACAAAAGGCCCATCATACTTTCCTGATGCTTTTACCGCCGCTTCGTGTAATGAATCCCTCTTACGAAGCAAGGCAAGAAAATAGCCAGTATCAACGAAAACCTTTCGTTTCATTTCTTTGGGACCCCATAAAGGTAGTGATCATGATGCTTGGCAAAATCAGGAGGCAAGTCATCATCAATGGCACACTCAGCAAGCGTCGACAGAATAGTCTGGGGCTGTTTTCTGTTTTGAAGCTCCTTTATCAACTGCTCAACTTCGCCAAGCATTGAAAGGGGCAATTGGTCTATTTTATTTTTGAGCATTTCTGCTTTTCTCATTGCAGTCTCCTCCGTGCATAATGGGGGACATTGTTTTATGATTCCATATCTGCAATTTTTGCAGCAACATCCTTCTGATTGTCAATAATATTATCACCATTTTCCAGAAGTCTGCTCACCGATGGGGG
>JAGHDR010000216.1 GCA_021159825.1 Deltaproteobacteria bacterium
CCCGCGTACCCACGGACACGGCCAACGGACACGGACTGTCTTTATCCCGGCACCCATTACTGTCATTGCGAGGCCGTAATAAAGTGGAACCGCGCGACAGTCGCGGTCCGAAGGCTGGTTTACATCTAAAAATACCGAGGGCCGGACGGGTCAGCGTCGAGAGAGTAGGCCGCGAAACGGGGTGACGAACCCCGTTTTGACGGCCGGTCCCAATGCAATGGCATTCGCTTAAGATTTAAGCGCCATTCGTTTAAGGAAGTAGACCTATTTGTTTAGGAAAATCGTCGTTCGTTTTAAAAGAAGGTGCTATGAAGGTAGGGTTTTCATTCTTTTCATTCCTCTTTCCGGCTGGGGCTGCCATTTTTTAACGGGTTTCATTGACTTTCGTTCATATGATCGACCCGGGCGTTCTTTTTGATAACGACTCGAGATAATTTGGAATATATTGGCAACGGCATCTTTGAGTCGGGTATGCCAGAGAAGCAAATCCTCTAAACTTTTTGTGACGAAGCGGATACAATTTTTGAAATTGGTCCTGATGCGGGCCCGGATTGTCGTGGGAGGTCCTTTTTCAGGGGTTTCGGTTATAAAAGCGGTTGATGTATCCAATGAATTGAGCTGGGAATCGGACTGATTGGCAAAAAGGCGGTTCATGGTGATCAATACGAAGTGCGCGAAGAGTTCCTGTTTGACACCGCGCTCGCTTCTGGCATGGAAATCGGTAACGTCCAGAATATTTTTGCTGACCTTGTACAATTCCTCTATGCCCCAGCGTTCGTGATAGACATCTTTGAAAGCCTCTGCGGGGTAGCGCTGCTG
Organism: Deltaproteobacteria bacterium; assembly: GCA_021159825.1. Classification (GTDB taxonomy): domain Bacteria; phylum Desulfobacterota; class DSM-4660; order Desulfatiglandales; family Desulfatiglandaceae; genus NaphS2. The sequence continues at coordinate 820 of JAGHDR010000216.1, forward strand.
GTCAAGGAGGGTAGTTCCCAGGCAATACGGGTTCCCATTGATAGTATATTTGATCAGCCGGATGGGGAGGGGAATGAAATTAAAATCGGGGTATTCCGCAAGAATTTTTCTTCTGGATTTTCCCACAAGTTCGACTTTCGTGATTATATCGGTTTCAGGGCTTTCAAAAAAATCATTGATCACCGAAAAATTGCTCTTTTTCAGTCGAAAAACGGCGTGGATACCAATTTTTTGATGGCGATAAAGGAGCATATAAGAAAAATAGCCCCGATCGTAAACCACAATATCGCCTTTTTCCAGTGCCTGCAGATGTTTAAGGGCACAACTGCGCTCATTCGCGTGTGCCACAAGGTCGAAGTCGACTGGCAGCCAGGTCTTCAAATTGTACAGGCAGCTTACCAGTCCCTGGGGATAATTTGCTTTATAGGACGGCAGGGGATAGCCGTTTTTAACAAGTGGTCTGGGGAGATTGATTTTAGACCCGTCCACAGCAAACAAACGGTGTCCAAACCACCTGGAATCGGATGCCTGCCGCGCATCGCTTTTTTGCCGGTAATCCGCATATTCATCGAGAATCCGTTGATTTATCTGCTTAAATACCCTTTCATCCATCTTTTTGCGGGCCACACAAAAGGAAGATGACGCAATTACGCCTTTCTGGGCCAAGGGAATGTTCAGCCGTTTACAATTATCCCAAAGTTCGTCGATTGTGGTGCCATAACCCTGGGAATTTTTGGATGTTACCAGGCGAAAAATCAGCAGGATAATGAGCATGGAATTGATCACCCGTTTGCGAACACGCCATTGCTCGTCGGCTGCTTCAGCCACCTCCTGGATGATATGGACCACCTTTTCCCATAACATGACAAAACTATCTTCGACCTGAAGGGTGTGGCTGGCTTTTACATCGTTCCGGTAACGTTTCTTCAATGCCTCTGCCTGGTGTCCCCCGGTAAGGCTGCGCCTCCAGTCCGGATTAAGCGGATACACATAAATATCCTTACGGGTCTTCTTGTTTTCATGTTTGGGGTCAAATCCCCGGCCCTGCGTTTTCCCCAGGTATATCCAGTTAGCCGCCTGATAAGCCGTGCCCAGGTACTTCGTCGGGTCAATATAGGTTTCAAGCAGCACCGGCCGGTAACCATAGGCCTTTACCCAGTCGTCTCCCAGGTGTTTTGCGGCCAGCGACAAGGCCAGGCTGGCCAGATTCGTTACATGAACCCAGGGAAAAATCAGGAATCGAGTGTTGTCCACTATCAGATTCAGGAGTTTCCTTTTGTGCTTCTTTTCCCATCCAACCCATTCGTCCCTCGGGGCCAAAGCCCACGTCGCTGACGCCGAAAACAACAGGCAGCCAAGCTTGTGTCCCGTGGCCCCGGATACAATGAAATACCTCAGATGAGACCCAACGGGCTGCCTATATCCCAGGTAATGGTATCTATCAATATAGGCATTAAAAAGGGCGCGGTCCTCTTCATTGTCAACTATTTGCAATACAATGGGCAAAAGCTGCTTAAGCGGTGTCTCAATAGGTGTTTCATCCGGCGTTTCCTTAAACCCGGGCTTACGCCGCACAGGCGCTTTGATTACTCGTTTCGCTGGCAGGGTGACCAAACCATACCCTTCCAGCTCTTCCAGCATCCTCAGACACGATTCTAACTTATAACTCCCGTTTGGACGCCGCCAGTCCAGATGCTCACACAGAGTCTTAGCCAGTTCCCTGCGGCTTAATTTAGGAAACATCTGAACTGTCTCCCGTACGAATCTCAGTTGTTTCCGGGTAAAACGCCGCCCACTGAACGTTGTCTTTGGTAAATCATCTACCGAGGTTATTTTTTCTGTCATAACAACTCCCTGCTATTTTAGGGTGCCAAAAACAGAAAACAATGTCAAGCGTTTTTTTCGTCTTGACACTATTAAATGCAAAACATGATAAAAATCAATGGATTATACCACAAATCCAGAACCCTTGTCTTCGCCAGCCGGAAAGCGAATGCCATTGCGTTGGGACCGGATGTCAAAACGGGGCTCACCGCCCCATTTTGCATCCTACTCTCTCGACGCTGACCCGTCCGGCCCTCGGTATTTTTAGATGTAAACCAGCCTTCGGACCGCGACTGTCGCGCGGTTCCATACGTAGCGAATATTAAATTTGTATAACACCTGCCTCGGGCCGGTCGATAAAAGTCCCTGAAC
>JAGHDR010000343.1 GCA_021159825.1 Deltaproteobacteria bacterium
AAAAGCCTGACCGACGGCAAGCGAATAAAGGGGTTTATCCGTGAACGGAACATTGAAAAGGTCGTCATTATCGGTATGGGATACATTGCCCTGGAAATGTCCGAGGCCCTTCGATCCAGAAATATTGTGCTTATTCAGGAGATTCATACAGGATGTGAACTATCTGGGCAGAGCAATCAAGAATAAAATTGCTGAGACTGAAGAAACTGCCTTGACATCCCAATCGGGCAACCATATATTGTCAAAATTGCATATATAGGTTCACATGAAAAAGTTCACCGAGGTAAGGGGCAGGCTTGGTTGGTTTTAAAAAAGATGGGTTGTGGGTAGACTATTTTCTCTCTGATGGAAGTGAAAGTCCATACGCCGGCGTCCTTCGCGGAAACCTGAGACACTGGCTTGAAGACGATGAGACGGTTTCCCAACTTATTAACAAGCTTCCTTCGATTAGAAGAGAAGATATCTGCAAAAAGTAATTTTTTTTGCGCTTGATATATCGTTATATGGCGATGCATAAATTCATAATACAGCCATCGGCCCTGGGGAGGGAGTGCGAATCATGAAGGAAAGATGGAAACTGCTGTTGATCATACTGATCTTCTGCGCGGCCTACTATATGCCCTGGGCAAGCCCTGTGATTCGCCGATCAGGCCTGGAAGCCTTTATGATGCTCCAGGAATACGCCCGTGAACATGTTCTCACCTGTCTCATCCCCGCCTTTTTCATCGCGGGGGGGATTGCCGTATTTGTAAGTCAGGCCTCGGTACTCAAATACTTTGGCGCAACCGCCGGAAAAATTCTTTCCTATTCGGTGGCCTCAGTCTCGGGAACAGTCCTTGCCGTCTGTTCCTGTACTGTGCTGCCCCTTTTTGCGGGGATTTATACGCGGGGCGCCGGCATCGGTCCGGCAACGGCGTTTCTCTATTCGGGTCCGGCCATCAACGTGTTGGCCATCGTGCTTACGGCCCGGATTCTGGGCTGGGAACTGGGGTTGGCTCGGGCCATTGGCGCGATTTTTTTTGCCGTCATTACCGGTCTACTCATGGCCTTCATCTTCAGAAAAGACGATGCACAACGGGCTAAAGGGGAGCTGTTCCTGCCGGAGGACGAGGGAACGGGACGGACCCTTTCCCAGGATGCTCTGTTCATGCTTACCATGGTGCTGATTCTGATCTTTGCCGCTTTTGCCAAACCGGCTCAAGGCTCGACGGGGCTTTGGCCGGCAATATTCGCCGCCAAGTGGTACATTACCGCAGGTCTTCTGGTCATTTTGGGGTTCATGCTTAAAGCCTGGTTCATCAAGGAGGAGCGTGCAACCTGGGTCCAATCCACCTGGGGCTTTATGAAACAGATCTTTCCCCTTCTGGGTGCAGGTGTTCTGGTGGCGGGGTTTATGCTGGGAAGGCCCGGACATGCAGCCCTGATTCCCGACCGGTATATCGAAGGGCTCGTGGGAGGGAACTCCCTGTGGGCCAATCTCTTTGCTTCGGTTTCCGGGGCTCTCATGTACTTTGCGACCCTCACGGAGGTACCGATCCTTCAGGGGCTCATCGGCGCCGGTATGGGAAAAGGTCCGGCGCTTTCCCTGATGCTGGCGGGTCCGGCCTTGTCCCTGCCCAACATGTTGGTGATCGGAGGTGTCATGGGTGCTAAAAAAACAGCGGTTTTCTGTATGATCATCGTAATTTTGAGCACCATTGCCGGCATGATTTACGGAATGATCGCGAGTTAGACTTCAATAGACCGTTTAGAAGAAAGGAATAAATCGCGGTTCCTGAAGAGGGTTGCTAAAAATAAAAGGGGAAGGATATCATATCCCTCCCCCCATTTCTTGCAGCTTGATGATAACGGATTAATATGGATGAAATTACCTTATGCGGTAGGATTTTTCAGCATCCGAAGGGTGCTTCCGGTATTCGGTAATTTTGAATTTTCCGGTAAACTTGTTCACAAAGGAATGACCCGCTTTGGCCCAACCTACAACGCCGCCTTTGTAAAGCCAAACGTTTTTGTAACCATATTTGTATAGAAATCCGGTGACATATTTGGCCCGATGGGATGTACGACACCAAATATAAATTTCCGCGTTCGGGTCCGTAATCTTCTTGGGCATTTCGCACATCAGTCCGGAATTAAGGTGATCCGTCCCCTCAATGTGAAAAGCATCAAATTCGGGGTTGGTCCTCACATCGATCATATAAGCTTTCTTTTTGCCCGCCATGACATCCTGGTAAACCTGATAAAATTTGTCCACATCAACAATCTTATCGGCCGGAATCAAGGCAGCAAACTCTGCGTTCACTTTTTTTTCTTGAGCTTTCAGCGGGTTATCTCCCGCAAATGAAAGTGTTGCAGTGCTGAGAAACAGAATAATGCCAATTGTGATTAAAATCCGCTTTTTCATTTTAAAACCTCCAGTTTGTAAAACATTAAAAAGTATTCTATTAGACCCCGGAACAATCAATTTTCACCCCCTTTCTCTTCGGGTTCCTATAATATCGTAGGAGAGTATAAGAGCTGGTCCGACACACGTCAAGACGGTTTATCGAAACACAGCGCATTTCCCAACGCAGCCGCCTTAACCCATGCGAAGATCCCCCCATTCATATTGAACAATGGCCACCAGGATCAGGGCCGCGGTTTCAGCTCTCAGAATTCGGCTGCCCATGGAGACCGGTATAAAACCGGCATGCCGGGCGCTTGAAACCTCTTCCGGCGTAAACCCTCCCTCAGGACCGACCATTCCCGTAAAGCTTCCTGATGGTTCGTGATTTTGAAGCAAATCCTTCAGGTCCCGTGACGCTTCTCTTTCCCAAAGAATTACCTTGGGCCCGGGAGCGTTGCTAAATAACACCAGTTGTTTGTCAAAAGATTCCGGTGGCCCGATTTCAGGGGGAATATCCCTGTTGCATTGCTTTGCGGCGCTGTGAGCGATTTCTCTCCAGCGGTTTCTTTTTTTCCGCTGTCTGTCCGCTTTCAGATGGACAACACTTCGAGAACTAAAGAAAGGGGAAATTCGGGAAACCCCCAGTTCAGAGGTTTTCTGAATCAGGTAATCCATGGGGCCTGATTTGATTACAGCCTGGCACAGGGTGATCTCAAGTGCCGCCGCCGGTGTATGGCCAAGAGACTTTTTGATTTGGATTTTTACGGCGTCCCGGGAAACCGATTGGATCTCAGCCAGAAAACGCCCGCCTTTTCCATCCAGGAGAACCAGCGCGTCGCTCCGCCCCATTCGCAGCACCCTGGACATGTGGTGCGCCTCACGGCCCGTAATCACGCAGAAGCCGTTCTCAACTTCAAGATCTTCAACCAAAAACCGCCTTAATGAAATATCATTCA
>JAGHDR010000108.1 GCA_021159825.1 Deltaproteobacteria bacterium
CGTTTGGTATTGCCGAAGCAAAAATGCAATCTTTTCATCCAGTCCGTTTTCCTTCATAAAACACCGATACGCCGCAACCGTTGTGGAAAACCCATCGGGTACACGCACCCCGGCGCCCGAAAGACCCCGCAGCATTTCACCTAGTGAGGCGCTCTTACCCCCCACAAGGGCAGTATCTTCATAGCCGACATCGGTCAACGACAAGACGTATTGGCTTTGTTCCGAACCATTTTTATCCATTTTCGCTCTCGTTTGTAAAACCCGACATTTTCGATTTACGCTTACGGCTTTTGACATCTTTCAAAACAGGTCAAAAGCCGTTGACACTTTTTAAAACGGAAGTATAGGGTCATCTACCCATGCGGGTCAAGAAAGAAGGGGAAAGGTGTTTTTTGTTTATGAAAGATACCATTTTTTTCTCTGATTCCATCAGTCCACCGGATATCAAGGATCGGGATAAATTAAAACAGATCCGGGGAGCACGGATACTGCTGGTAGAGGATAATGAAATCAACCAGCAGGTTGCAGAGGAGCTGCTGGCGCAAAAAGGTCTGATCGTAGACATTGCCGATAACGGGAAAAAGGCCGTTGAGATGGTCCGGACGACCAAATACGATGCGGTGCTCATGGACATCCGGATGCCGGTGATGGGGGGATTTGAGGCCACCGACCACATACGTGATCTGGAACAGGATCCCCAATCTTCAATACCGATCATCGCCATGACCGCCCATGCCATGTCCGGAGACCGGGAAAAAAGCATGGAAGCGGGTATGAACGACCATGTCACCAAGCCCATTGATCCGAATCAGCTTTTTCAACCCTGATCAAATGGATCAAACCGGGTGTCGGGGATCGGGTGTCGGGGAAATGGAAACCGGTTTCCGATTCAACGGTCAAGCAAGCTGGAGCAGGCTTCCCCGATACCCTGCCGGGGATAGAGGTCAAGGCCGCTCTGAAGAGGATCGGGGGCGACAAAAGCTTGTTCAGGAAACTGCTGACAAAGTTCTGTGCCAACCACGGCAGTGCCGTTGATGAGATCACAACAGCCCTGGAATCCGGCGACAGGAAAACAGCAATCCACCTTGTCCATACCCTGAAGGGCATTTCAGGAACCATCGGCGCCCGAAAACTCCACGAAGCCGCAAAAAACCTGGAATCGGCCATAACAGACGAAAAAGAGAAGCTGAATGATCTTATCGACCGTGTATCGGATAACCTGAAGATAGTTGTGTTCGGCATTGCCTCCCTTGACGGAACTCAACTTGATGGGAGTCAAACCGAAAAACAGCTGGAGGGTGCCGGTGAACCGGTTGATATCTCGATGGTCGTTCCCCTGCTGGAAGAACTCAAAACGCTTCTGGAAGTCGATGACATGGATGCGGTAAAAAAACTGGACCCGCTCAAAAAAGTCTTGAAGGGATCAAATGTCATGAATGAATTGAATGCGATGGCGCAAAGTTTAGGAAATTATGACTCCGAAAAGGCGTTGGAAGAATTGGCAGGGATTATGGAGAAATTGAAAATTGAAAATTGAAAGAAGAGCGCCTCCTGCTTCGGATGTTCGAAAAATGGGCTGAAAAAAGAAAAAAAGGCTGATCGCCGATTGAATGTTGTTGAATAAACACGCCGTTTTTGATACGTGTGAAGGATTAGAGAATAGAGTTACCCTTGATTCATCTTTCTTTTCCAAAGTGGAAATAATACACTATGCCCATCTACGAGTACGAATGCCAAAACTGTATGCAACAATTCCAGCGCCTCGTCATGAAAGCGGAAGAGGCGTCGTCCCTGGTTTGTCCCGATTGCGGCGATACCCGGCTGAAAAGGCTTGTGTCCCGGGTGGCCTACCACCTGTCGGAAGGGGATCGGATTGACAGCTATGATCCTTCGGCCGGACAAAGCGATGCTTTCATGAAAGACACCCGTAACATCGGGCTGCATGCCAAAAAACGCGCCCGGGAGATGGGGGTTGACCTTGGCAGCGGCTTTGACGCCAAAGTGGAAAAATTGAGGACCCATCCGGGCTCCGTGCTTGACGGCACCGAATAGAGGAACCATAAATGGCCGGAAAAGGCGATGTCGTCCTGATTTATCACGAGAACAATCCAACCGTTTTTGCGCGTGTGGAAGATATCAAACCGGATTTTAAGAAAGACTGGTACCATATCACCCTGTTGCTGCTCACCATCCCCACCCAGACTGTTACGTGGATACTTAAAGACATTTATATTGAAGGTGAAGCGTTTACCATGGACGATAAACCCATGAGATTGGAGGCGGTCAAAAGGGTCGTGCCGGAAGAGGTAAAAAAGCAATCTGTGAAGGATAATAGACGGAAACCCTCTCAAAAACGGGGCGACGTTGTTCCATTCAAAAAACCCTGAAAGGAAATCCTGAGCCATTCCATGAACAAATTCTATATATTCCTTTTTCGTGCGGTTCTCGCAACCGTTTTCGCCGTTATCGTTTCCCGGCTTTTCTTTCAGGATGCGTCCTTCATCAAGGTCGCCGGTCTGGGAGCTGCGCTGCTGGGCTTTAGCTATCTATTTGAACATATTAGAAAAAAAGATCAATAAGGAGGATTATGGTGAAAAACAGACAATTTGTGTACCCTTTTAGCAAAGGGGATGGAAAAAACAAAACGCTTCTGGGAGGAAAAGGGGCTAATCTTTGTGAGATGACCCAGATCGGACTACCTGTGCCACCGGGTTTTGTTATCACCACCGAAGCGTGCCTGGACCATCTGGAACAAAAAAAATCCGGTCTTAACCCGGGATTGTCTGAACAGATACGGATTGCCATGGCGGCGCTTGAAAAAGAGACGGGGAAAAAATTCGGTGACCCGGCCAGCCCCCTTCTGGTATCGGTACGATCCGGCGCCGCCATGAGCATGCCGGGCATGATGGATACCATTTTGAACCTGGGGCTCAATGAAGAATCGGTCAAAGGGCTGATCAAAATTTCAAAGAATGAACGCTTTGTATACGATTTATACCGAAGGCTGATCCAACTTTTCGGAACCATCGCTCTGGACATAAATGATGAAGATTTTAGCATTATTTTCGATAAGATAAAGAAAGAAAATAAAGTAGAAGAAGATGTTGATCTGGATGCGGCCGCCCTCAAGAAAACATGCGAAGCGTTCCTGGATGTGGTTGAAAAAAAGACGGGTAAACCCTTTCCCCAGGACCCCTACGTTCAACTGAACATGGCCGTGGAAGCGGTATTCGGTTCCTGGATGGGAAAACGGGCCATCGATTACAGACGGGAGTTCAAAATCACCAAGGAGATGGCCAACGGAACGGCGGTAAATATCTGCACCATGGTTTTCGGAAACATGGGAAACGACAGCGCCACCGGCGTGGCCTTTACCCGGGATCCCGCCAACGGAGAAAATCGATTCTTCGGGGAATACATGATCAATGCTCAGGGGGAAGACGTGGTTGCCGGCATTCGAACCCCCCTGCCCATCCGTAAATTGCGTAGGGAAATGCCGGACGTTTATCCGGAGCTGGTGAAATTGCGGCACACCCTCGAGAACCACTACCGCGAGGTCCAGGATCTCGAATTCACCATTGAAAACAAGAAGCTGTATTGCTTGCAAACCCGAAGCGCCAAAATGAACGCTGTTGCCCTCATTAAAACATCCATCGACATGGTCAATGAAGGGCTTATTTCCGAAGAAGAGGCCCTGCTGCGCATTCAGCCCGACATGCTGGAACAGCTTCTTCATCCTCGCCTTGATCCCGAAGCCAAAGCGGATGTCCTGGCTCAGGGCCTGGCGGCATCCCCCGGGGCCGCATCGGGCAAAATGGTTTTTGATGCGGACCGGGCCGAGAACAAAGCGAAACTGGGAGAAAAAGTGATCCTGGTCAGGCAGGAAACCAAACCCGAAGACATTCACGGCTTTTTCGCAGCGCAGGGAATCCTGACCAGCCGGGGCGGAAAAACGTCTCACGCCGCTGTGGTGGCCCGAAGCATGGGAAAGCCCTGCGTGTCAGGCTGTGAGGCCATTACCATAGACGACGGCGCCCGTGAAGCCGTAATCGGTGGAATGACCCTCAGGGAAGGGGAAATGATCACCATCGACGGTACCACCGGGAATGTTTACGGGGGCAACGTGCCCACCATTGAACCGGAATTTGTGGAAGATCTGCTGGTACTGTTGGAGTGGGCGGACGAAATCAGCGACCTTAAAGTCATGGCCAATGCCGACACCCCTGACACCGTTGCCGAAGCCAGGAAATATGGCGCCGTTGGGATCGGTCTGTGTCGAACGGAAAGAATGTTCAACCAACAGGAAAGACTCCCGGTGGTCCAGGAAATGATCCTGGCGGAAAGCACCTCCGAACGTCAGGCGGCGCTTAACAAACTTCTTCCCTTTCAGCGAAACGATTTCAAGGAAATTTTTCGCCTGATGGACGGATACCCGGTGACCATACGCCTGCTGGATCCGCCCATTCACGAATTTCTGCCTTCCGCTGATGAACTTATCGGCGAAATTAATAAGCTTCGGGAACTGAAACAAACCATTGAAGGCATGGGCAACCTTCCGGATACGCTTCAGCTCATTGACCCTGAACTCCATGGCCATTATGCGGCCAACCTTGATGCCATGCTGGCGGGCCTGCAGGAATTGAAATCCAAACACCTGGAAGGGCCCATGATTGAAAACAAAGAACGGATGCTCAGAAAGGTCAGGGACCTGACGGAGGTCAATCCCATGCTGGGTCACCGTGGCGTCAGACTGGGCATCACCTACCCCGAGATCTACGCCATGCAAATAAGAGCCGTGCTGGAGGCCGCTGCGGAGCACCTTCGAGAAGGGGGCCGGGTGTCCCCGGAAATCATGATCCCCCAGGTATGCACCCTGCAGGAACTCAAGTGGGTGCATGGCTACGTCACTGAAATAAAGAAGGATGTAGAGAAAAAGTTTGGCATTTCCATCCCCTTTGAATTCGGAACCATGATAGAAGTGGTCCGGGCCTGCATGCGCGCGGGCCGGATCGCGGAGCTGGCCGAATTCATGTCCTTCGGCACCAACGACCTCACCCAGGCCACCTTCTCTTTTTCCAGGGAGGATGCCGAAAACAAATTCCTGCCCCTCTATGAAGACTTGAGCATTCTTGAAAACAATCCGTTTGAAGTACTGGATATCAAGGGAGTTGGCCGACTCATGAAAATGACGATCAAGTGGGCCAGAAAAACCCGGCCCGGAATGACAGTGGGAATTTGCGGCGAGCAGGGCGGGCATCCCGAATCCATCCGGTTCTGCCACCATATCAAGATGTCCTATGTTTCCTGCTCACCCCCGAGGGTTCCCATCGCCAGGCTGGCTGCAGCACACGCCAAAATAAAGGAGAAGGAATTCGTGTTTGATTAAAAGACCAACCCAGTTGAACAAAAAAGCGCCGGTTCTCTTCGAATCAATTGGGAACCGGCGCTTTTTTGTTCGAGATGTCCTTATCCCTTTTTCCGCCACCGGTTGCCGATGTCCCCGGGAAACACGTCTCCCCCGTTGAAAGCGTACTTGAGAGAAGAAAGATCGTAAAAATCCATGCGGTCATGATCCAGGATCATCCGGTAAAGAAAGGTAACTCCGATAAGTGCTTTTCAACGTTTCGAGGCGCTGGATTTCATAAATGCCTTCTGTTGCCGGAACACGCGGCTGCTTGCCAGCAGGGCGGCAC
>JAGHDR010000148.1 GCA_021159825.1 Deltaproteobacteria bacterium
CCGGTACACCTTCCCCTTTTCCAAATCTTCACAATCCCTGTTTTCAACACAGAGCGCAAACGAGTAATTATACTGTAATTGTTCCATGGCTGCCAATCCAATAATCTTTTAATCTTCATTTTCTTTTTACCGATACCATGCACTTCGTACCAATGTACTTCAGCCGTACGAATATTGTTGTTTCTGAATTTTCATAAATCAGGAGCCAATCGGTTTCCAAATGGCATTCTCGAAATCCCCTTAGATTTCCCTTAAGGTTGTGATCTCGATATTTCTCGTCCAATCTACGGTCGCCGCACAAATCCTCAATCACTTTTTTGAGGATGCTAAAATCCTTTCCCTGTTTCCGGGCCAGTTTGACATCCTTCTTAAACTGTCTGGTTCTTCTAAGGAGCTTCATCGAATTCCCAAATCTTCGAACAGTTCTTCAGGCGTTTCAAAGGTTACCAGATCCTTCTCCGCCAAAGCTTTGCGTGTCGTTTCATTGGGTATCTTTTCTGGAATAGTTACATCAAAAGGAAGCCCCTGAGACAAAACGATTTGACTGTAAAAAATTTTGATCGCATGCGAAGCTGTCAGCCCCAGTGTTTTCAGAATCTCTTCCGCTTCACGCTTGAGCGAATCGTTAATCTTGAGCGAAATATTGGCTGATTCTTCCATACCTGCCTCCCCTAAATTGGCAACGCAAACCCTCAGTCCTTATAAACACCGCAAAACCCAAAAGGTCACGTTTTTTCTTGGCGCCTTTGCGGCTTTGCGTGAGAAAAAAACAGGCCTCAATTCTGAAGGATCGCCAGCAGTTTCCGGGCCTCCCGCCCTTCCAGGCCTCTCGGGTCATCCTTGATGATCTTTATGAGGGACGCTTTGGCCTCCTTGGTTTTGCCCTGTTCAATGAACAGCCTGGCCAGCCCCATGTGACCCGCCGGGTCCTTGGGCCGGTACAAGATCGCCTCCCGGTAGTTGGCTTCCGCCTCCTTTAAGTCCCCTTTTTCCTTGTAAAGACGCGCCAGATTCAGATAAACCACCGCATAGGAGCGCGACAAGCGAAGGGCCGTTTCGTAATTCTGAAGGGCCTTTTTATTGTCCCCCATCTTGAAATAGGCCAGCCCCATGTTGTTGTAGGCGTACTGGGGCGTCTCGTATTTGATGTCCTCCGCCGCTTCCCTGAAACATTTGATGGCCTTGTTCCAGTCCCCCATGAGCAGGTAAACCGTCCCCATGTTGTTGGTGGCCTCGGGGAAGTCGGGTCTCAGTTCGAGGGCCTTGCGAAAATATTTAAGGGAAAGCGGGTAGTCCCCGAGACTTCGAAACACCAGGGCAATCTCCTGATAGATGTCCTCATTGTCCGGGTCCAGCCGGGCCGCTTCCAGTAGATTTTTAAGACCTCCCCGGGCATTTCCCTCGGCGGCCATGGCGTTTCCCAGGTTCGCCAGGTTTTTTGCTTTTTTCTTCCGGAACGTACTGTCGGTACCGCAGCCGGTCAGTAAGGCCGTTAGCAAGAACAACATCGACAAACAACAAAAGAACTTTTTCATGAACTGCGTCACCATAACCTTTTTAAACACACGGCCCTCTGATCAAGACCTGTTCTCAATAACACTATTAACCACGGTGGGGGTCAGAAAAATCAACAACTCTCTTTTCGCCGCCTCTTCTCGCTCGGCCTTGAAAAAATAACCCAGAAATGGAATATCCTTAAGAAATGGGATCCCGGAATCCAAAGTCTGCTCTTCTTTCTGATATATCCCGCCAATAACGACGGTGTCCCCGGTTTTGACGATCAGGGTACTGGTAATCTTTTTTGTGATCCGCCCCGGCGGCGATTCGTATACGTCTCCATTCCCTGTCTCTGTTATTTGTTTCTCCTTGGTTTTGTCGTCGGTCACCTCCACCACCATGGTCACGTGAGAGTTGTCCGCACTCACCGTGGGCGTAACTTTCAATGAGAGTACAGCGGGAATCTCTTGGAAACTGATGGTGTCCAAAGTTCTGACCGAATAGTAGTCGATATCACCCCGTGAGATAAAGGCCTCTCCCCCGTTCTTGGTCATCACCTTGGGGGACGAGATAATTTTGGCCTTCTGATCATTCTGAGCCAGGGCCAGGGACGCATCCAGAGCCAGTGATCCCAATCCGCCGTCGGTGAGCCAACCGAAAGCCAGACCGATATTGGCGACCCAGCTTGCCGGTTTGTTGGTGGAGAAACTACCGTCAAATCGCGTGGTGCCATCTGAGTTGAACCATTTTCGCCGGACACCCGGGCGGTCGCCGTCCAGGGACTGCCATTGAATGCCCAGGTCACGGGCGAAATCGGTGGTGGCTTCCACGATCCTGGCTTCGATCAGTACCTGCTTTTCCGGTACATCCAGCTTTCGGACCAGTTCCTTAACCTTGTCCACCTTGGCCCGCACACCGTTGGCAATCACCATGTTGGTGCCGGAGTCGTAAGACAGATACAGGTCCAGGGCGACGATTTTGATCTTCTTACCTTCCTCTTCTTCCCCTTCCTCTTTTTCCTCGGACTTGGCCCCCTCAATATCCAGGATACCCGGAATTTTAGGCTTCGCATCGGGGTCTCCCACAAGCATCTTAAAAATATCCGCCACGGGCCGGTGACGGACGATGATGAACTCCACCACTTTGGCTTCAAAAATCCCCTGAAGCCGCTTGGCAGCCATAAGTGCCCCTTTTCGTTTTTTTTCGGCGATTTCCATGTCCACCAGCTTGCTTCGCGGCACCACCCACAGCACTTCGTCTTCAATCTGATAGGTCAATCCGTTGGGTTTGAGGACCATCTCCAGGGCCTGGTCCCAGGCCACATTGTTCAGCCGCATGGAAATTTTGCCTTCCACATCGCTGCCCCAGACAATGTTAAGGTTGGCCACTTCCGCCAGAAGTTTCAGGATATTGCGAATATCCGTGTCCACAAAGTCAAAGCTCATCTTCTGGCCGGCATAACTTTTGCTGCTGCTCTCAAAGAGTTCAGCCCGGGTTTGCTCCTGTTTGGACGCTTTCGCTGCATCGTGGGGACTGGAAGAGGTCTCGGGCCGCATTTGATGCGGTTTAACGGTTTCGGTGGTTTTGGACCGGCTGCTTTGCGCCTGTACGGTGGGCGGGGGAACGGGTTGTGAAAATCCGCCGGGCAAGGCGTCAAAATCCACCAGCAGCAGGGTCCCCTCGCGACTGACATGGTACGGCATCAGGGTCCGCAGGGAGACCTTCAGGAGCACGCTGCGGTCCCGGGGTGCGTAAAAAGCCCGGATTCCCTGAATGACACCCCCCGAGGGTGTTGCTTCCAGGGCCTTGAGTTCCCGGGGCGCTGCCGCCACATCTTTGAGATTGATGGACAACACATTTCCTTCAAACGTCACGGCGCTTTCCACCGGCTGATCCGTTTTAATATGGAGTTGCGTACCGCCATCGGGACGTTCCAGAACAGCCAATTCATTTATTCCTGACCTTGCCGCATCCCCGGGCCGGGTTTGAATCACTTTGGCGGCCTCGAATTTTTCATCTCCCACCGGCGTCACCAACAGGCGCACCTCATCCCCTTCCCGGGTGAGGTGATACTTGTATTCTTCGGGCCTGACAACCACCACCACCCCCGTGTGGCCGGGACCCCGATCCTGGATGAGACATTTTTCCACGGGGCCTTCGGTCAGTTCAACGATTTTGGGCAAATCATCGACCGGTGTTGCCTCAAAGTCCACACAGATGCGGGGCGGGTCCGACAGGGTGTAGGTTTTCCGGGCGGTACGGGCGCCGGGCGCATTGATGATAATGGTGGTTTTCTCAGGGGTCGCGACCGTCTCAATGCTTGAAAGGACGCCCTTACCCCCTTGATCGTCTTTCACTCGGGTGGTGGAAGGGGTTGAGCAGCCGAATGCCAGGAGCCCCAGAAGGAAAAGCCACAGACCGAACCGGCTTCGGAAAGTCCCGTCCCTATGTAAACGCATCAATCTCTCCTCCTCCCACCTTAGTGGGCTATCACACGTAAGCCTGTCATAAAAAACAAGCAAATCATTATATATTGTTAGCTATCAGCTATCAGTTGTCAGTTGTCAGTTGTCAGTTGTCAGTAAAAGCATATTGATAATATCTTGAAAATGTTTACAC
>JAGHDR010000118.1 GCA_021159825.1 Deltaproteobacteria bacterium
CAGGCGGCAACCACGTTTCCTTTTTTGCTCCTGCCGCCTCGAATCAACGGCACCACATGGTCCATGGTCAGGTTTTCGCGACCCACCATCCGCCCGCAATAGTAGCATTCACCCTTTTGGACACGGGTATACCACCAATTGGTGCGCCTGAGACGCCGGGCCTTTTCTTTTTCGCGCCTGATCTCCTTTTCATCCGTCCCGCCTGAATCAAATGACATGTAAAAACCTCCCAGGCGCTATTGATATTTTTTTCCAGGTTCCGCCTGATTTTTTTAAACGCTGATCCTCCGACTATCACAGAGAGGTACCCATTGTCCCCACCCGATGTTTGTCTCTTACCGAAACTATATCACAGCCTCTTTTGAAGACCAAATCAAAATCAACTGGAATTGTTTATCCTTGTCAAAAAAGCATATCGCTGATATCTTACTACAAAAAAACCAGGGCAGGTTATTTATGACAACAGAACAAAAAATTGTCAGTGAAAAAGAGTTTACCAACATTCTGGAACCCTTTGCCGGACCGCTTCTTTCCCTGACTCACCATGTAGACGTAACGGCGGGCAGGAAGAATTCCAAACGCCTGCACATGAGCTTTCTGGCCAATGTGATCAAATATGCCTCCGATGCAGAACATCTGCTGGACCGATATCGGGCTCGGTATAACCTGAACTGGATCTATTTCCGCGAACTCACAGCCAGCGCCAAGAATTTCGGCAAAGCCTCTTTCCTTCTGGAGGAACTCAAAAAGAATTTCAACCGGGAATCCGTCATCATTGAGGAAAAAGAAGATTTTATTCGAAAATCTGAATCAGCCGGCCTTTTTCTAAATGAAGTGATTGTCGCCATTTTTCTGGAATTGCAGGAAGAAGCGCGAAGGTTGGGGTTGTCGACTCCGGAAGAAAAGCCTCTTTCCACTTATGGCTTGAAGCTGGAAGAGGAGGTCATTCTTCCCCATACCATCGAAGAATCGGCTGATTCGGAAATTGCCTTAACCACCCAGAAAATTCTTCATCGATGCGTGGCATATGAAGAAGACGCCCGTTTTCTCGAAAGGGTCATCCAATCAAAGGCCCATGGCCTGGTCTCTCAAATTCCCCGCCATATTAACGAGGGAAAACTGAGGCGCCTGGGGACCCGCCTGCACAACCTGGTGTCATGGTACGATTCATACGTGGTGAACCACAGCATTGAAAGGGAGTTCCCGGAACTCAAAAAGATGCGCGAGAGCTTTTCCGTACAACTGAGCCTTTCTAAAATAGGGACGATCCTGGCCCATTATTTTGAAAGGCATCTCATGCTGCCGTCGCCGGTTGTGCACAGGCTGAAGGATTTGGTACCCGTTGCCGGATTGTTGGAAGATGCGCTCTTTTTCACCCTTGACTACCAGGTGAAATGCTTTCATTCCGCACGGCAGTTTGCCGAAGCCGTTTTGCCAAGCATACTGGAAGAAGTCGCCTATGACCTTCCCGTACCCCGAACCTTAGGTTTCCATGCCCGTCCTTCAACCCTTGTGGCCAAGGTGGTTCAACATCACGGGGCAGCCGTAAAGATGATGGTGGACGACCAGGCTTTCGATGCGGGGAGCATTCTGGAGTTGCTGAGCGCCGGCGGATATGTGGTGACCAAAAGGCTGGATCATGTCCGGTTCAGTGGGGATAAACGTTCACTGGACGATCTCAAAATTCTGGCCGAACACAATTACGGAGAGACGGAAAACGGCAAAGATGCGCCACTTCCCGAGGCCCTTTCTTATCTGAGATAAAAAAATATCACGGGTGACCACAAAAATCCCCGTAACAGGGAAGCCCGCACAGGGAAACCGCATTTTTTACCGCAGCAATCACAGCCTGTTCCATGGCCCGCGCCGCTAGAAAACCGACCACACTTAGATCCGCATGGATGTCCCCGGTGGACATGGCAAAGACCGTATCACCATCAACCATGGTGTGGGCCGGTCGAATGGTCCGGGCATAACCGTTCTGGGCCATTGATGCCAGCTTTGTGGCTTCGGTTTTGTTAAACCGTGCATTGGTGGCAACTACCCCGATGGTGGTATTGCCGCTGAAAAGATTCTTTTTGTTGGAAAAGGCGTTGAGCATAATCGCTTCGGTATCCTCAACGGTTTTCATATCTTCTGAAAGGGGACCGGCCAGCCTTTCGCCCGTATGGGGATCTATCACATGGCCCAGGCAGTTCACCGCAACGAGGGCGCCCACTTTCAGGTTTTTTTCCGCCAAAGCATAGCTTCCCAAACCACTCTTCATGGCCCGATCCATGCCGTAAATTTTCCCCACGCCGGCCCCGGCCCCGGCCCCCACATTGCCCTGGGCCGAATTGCCGGTTTCCGCATCTATGCACGCCTTATACCCCATCTCCCGGTCAGGTCGAATTTTGTGATCGCCTAACGCCAGGTCAAAGAGCACGGCGCCGCACACAACCGGCACCCGGGTCACCTGAACGTCAAAACCAATCTCCCTTTCCTCCAGATATTGCATGATGCCTGCCGCAGCATCCAGCCCGAAAGCGCTCCCCCCGGCCAGAAAAACCGAGTGGGCTTCCTGTACCAGATTGACCGGGTCGAGCAGGTCCGTCTCCCGGGTTCCCGGGGCTCCTCCCCGCACATCCACACCCGTGGCGGCCCCCGCTTTGCTGATGATAACGGTAACACCGGTGGGTCCCGCCAGGTTTTGAGCATGGCCCACCTGAATACCTTCAATGTCAGTGAATGGGATCTCTTTCATTTAAACACCTTGTTCAGATTTCTTTTTTGAATTCAGTTTAATCAGCAACCCGTCTAGGTTACATTAAACATAGCATGTTGAAAGGCAGTGGTTCAAGCGAATAACTCTGGGTCTCAGGGTAGTCCTTGTGAGGTTTCCGCGCATTATGTTACAATACTTTTAAGAATGGCACAGTCAGACCAAATCCGATTGGGGAATAATGCGTATCTTTCGTCGAATCCTTAAATGGGTGCTGTGGATAACAGGCTTGCTGTCGGCAATGTTGATCCTGGTGGCGGCCGGGCTCTTTTTTATGCCCAACATGGTTTCCACCGACTGGTTCCGCCACCAGTTTGAAATGCGGGCCACCAAGACTCTTCACCGGTCCGTTACCGTCAAAAACCTCCAATGGAGCTGGAAGGAGGGCATGAGAATAAAGGGGCTTGAGGCAGCCGATGACCCCGAATACGGCAAAGGACCCATTCTGTCGGTTGATCAACTTCTCTTTTCCTTTGACTTTGAATTGAACCCCAAACGCCTCTGGGTCGATCTGGAAGTGGATGGGCTCAAAGCGAATCTGATCCGTGAAAAGGACGGCCGCACCAATCTGGAGGTATGGCTCATTAAGCTGAAAACTCCTCGGGAATCCGCCGAACCCACCCGCGACGCGCCGGAGGAAAATGCGCCTGCAACCCCCTTTATCCTGCCCGGAGACCTTACAGCAGAAATTAAATTGACCCATACCCAACTGCGGGTTGATGACCGGATGGAAAACCGTTTACTCGAAATCCATGACGGGACCATCAACCTGCTTATGCCGTCTCTTCTTTCAAAACCCGTGACCCTTAACATCGGCTCCCGTCAGTCCATGGATGGAAAGGTTCTGCCGCCCCTGAACCTTGCCGTCCATGCGGATCGCCTTGTGGATGAAACCGGCGCCCTGAATCCGCAGGCCGCCATGCTCGAAATCAACGGTGAACTGCCCGGGCTCCATGTGGCATTAAAAGGCGCCATGGTGAAAAAAGGCCTGGAAGGACAAGTGAAAATTGATCTTGCCCCCCTGGCGGAAGCCGTTCAACCGTTCATGCCCGCTGCCGTTCCTGAATTGTCCGGTGAGATGCTGCTTCAAACAAACGCAAAACTTCAACCGAACAAGATGATCATTTTTGATCTGCGCCTGGTTTGTGAAAATATCCTGGCTTCGGGAGGGCCATTGAAAGAAAAGCAGATCGGCCCTTTTTCCATGACCATAACCCAGGGGGGCAGCGCCGAACTTCCTGACAAAATTGTGAACCTGGACCGCGGTGAAATCCGCTTTATGGAAAAAAGCGGTTTGTCCTATAC
>JAGHDR010000416.1 GCA_021159825.1 Deltaproteobacteria bacterium
CAAAAAGGAAATATAAAATCAAGGATCACGGGGTTCAGGTCAATATATTCGACCTTCAAAAATACCTGAGCGGTCTTTATTTAGAACAGGAAACACTCAACACCTTGCTCAACGGAAAATCCCCTGCCGATTTCTCCATGGAAGAGATCCATAAACTGCCCTATCTTGGTTACGATTTAGACAGTTCGCCTCTCCTTGCAAATCAGCAAAAAAACTGGTCCGGGCTTTGTTCCATTTTTTTTGATGAAATATTTTTTAAACCCCTGATTCCTGATCGCATCAAAAAGGACTGGGGGGAAAGATTCTCCTGCAAAAGCTATAATCCCAGCAATATGTTGGTTTTCCTGGGGCAGAAAAAGTCCCTTGAAACTGCTGTGGCAGAGATCAAGAGGGATGTGGCCGATTCGAACCTGGCTGGCTGCACCTTTGAGCTTGTGGCGGATTACAGAGATTCGCTGGAATTTATTGTTCGAACCCTGAAGGTCCTTCACGCTCTTAGGAAGGGAGATCATGGTTCCCTTCCGCGAGTCTTCATTGATCGTCTGCGGCAACCGCTGGAAAACAAAAACAGAAGGTTCGGTGCGCTCAACCATTGTATCAAACTTACCCATAACATCAAACAGCTGGAAAAAATAGGCGGCTACCTGAACCCGGACAACATTGAAGGGCCTGACACGCCATTGCTGTCTAACCTGGAGGCGCTGACATCTTTTGGCTTTTCCCATCATGAGCTGAGAGAGATGATTCTCATGACCCTGGGACATACCACACTGGGCCGCATCATATCCGGAAAAATGCCCGCAAAATCCCTTAAACCCGTCTCTGATATGGCCCGCACGTACGATCCGCAGCGGGCTCTCAACATGCTCCGCTATTGCCGTCTGATGACCATGGCTGAAACAAGCGCAGCCAGGGGCCATGAACTTTCTAAAGAGCAGCTTACCCAGCTCTTTGAGCTTTATGAGTCCACCGTTCGCGTGGTGATCAACCGGGAGATGGATTGGGAGCAGCTTCTGGATGAAAAAACCACCACCATGGGGGGCATACGCAACCGGATTATCAAAAAGATCCTCACAATGATGGGCTATTTTGAGTTTCTGGAAAATTGGTCTGAATTGAGGAAAAAGGGTTCCATGGAAAAAGAGGCCCTGGCGGATTATGATGACCGAAAACTGGCCGAAATAGAAGAGGTTATTCACCTGATAAATGCCATCGAGACATTTGAAGAAAAGTATCTCAAGCTGGACCCCTTTTATCTCCCGGCTTTTTATCGGAAGTTCCTGGACCTGGAATTTCATGGCACCAGTCACCTGTTTGAGCGGATGGGCAGCAGCCTAAATGTTTTCGTGCTTCTCTGGATAACGGTGAACCTGGCCCGAGGAGAATCGGTCAATTTCAATCCCATCCTGGCAGATGTAAAAAATGAGGACGCGGATAAGCGAATCCAAAAAGTTCAGGAGGAGGCTGCTACCATTAACCTGGAACAACTGGGCCTTGAGCTTTTGGACCAGTTCAACGAACAATTGGGCCAGGGCCGTTCTTCGTTCATCATGGGGACGGGGTTTCAGCTCAAAACCGAGCCCCAAAACAAAACATTGGAAATTACTTACAAGAATCTTGACAAAAGCCTCCAAGAGGCCGAAACGCTTTCTGGAAAAATTTCCGGTCATTCCATCAGCAAAATTTCGCTGTACGATCTTCAAAACCTGGAAATAGTGTTCGCGGATCTGGAAACGTTTTACCAGAGTCAGCTCAGGGTGGTGAGAGACCCCGATACGGACCTGAAAATCCCCGCAAGGCAGCGGAGATGGTTTGAGGGCACCCGGAAAATGCGAAAAAACCTTTGGCGGAATTTTATCAAGACCATGTTCCAACCTGAATACCTTCACACCAATCTTTATTATCTTTACAATCATGCGCCTGTCCTTCTGAACTTTCTGCTCCCGGAATTCACTGTCCTTGGAAACCTTGATCTTACCGGGGACCCTAATCTGAGTTCTCCCGTAACGGATTATATCCTGGCTGCAACCAAAAAATTTCAAGCGTTGGTGAACCATGACAAACGGAATTTTCAGAATTTGAAATTCATGCATCGGCTCGCCCGCAAAGAGTTCGGCCCCATGGCAACCGGCATCATGGGGGTCAGCCGGCGACAGCTCGAGGATCTGGAAAATATCGTGGAACGGCTCAAGACAAAAGGAAATCTGTTTAAAGCCCTGACTTGTTCATTCATATTCCAGGATGTGGGAAGAATTCCGGAACAGAGAGTAAAATACGAAAAGGAAATCAATCCCGCTGATCTCGCCGCTGCGGGTGCATATATCCTGGAAAAGGAAAAAATCGGAAAACGATACGGATTCAATCGGAAAACTGGGGACTACCTTATTTTCCTGGTGGCAAACCATGATCTGCTTCACCACACCCTCAAGGGGGAAGTCTCATTTTCCGCCATTGCCACCATTCTCTCCAGACGGAACAAAGACCTCTTCGATGCATTCCTTGTCACAACGTTTATCATGTTGAGCGCTATCAGGGAAGATCTCATGCTGGAAGACCTCGCCCTGTGGATATTTAAAACAAGTACGGTTTGTCATGGCGTCATTGATGGAAAAACAACCCTTCAGAAGCAACTGGAGCGGGTTGTTATGAAGCGGGGAAAGCTCTTTTACGCCATCAGGAAATACCAACAGAAGGGGCTGCCCAAAGGTGTTACCCCTTCCGAGTATCTGGCATCCAGAGAATGGAAATCCATCGACAAAGACGAACAGATTCGGGCCGGGCGAATGATACTGGCCACGGAAAGGATTTTCAGATTGCGGGGCATTCGATATGCTGAATTTCGAGACCTGGCCAGGCTCATAATGAAGGTGCCGCTGAAATACATTCACAAAAAGAGAAGGCTTCACAACGTGGGTTTTGCAACCTTTGAAAAAGAGGTTTACGAAGCTTTTCGAATTTATAAAACCCTTCAATCCATGCAGGAAGGCATACGACATTTCATACTTGAAGAGCTGATTGGCGACAAGGTCCGCATATACGGTTATGAAAAGGTCAGCGGTTACCTGAGTTATAAAAACCAGATCAAGCTGCTTCTGGTGGGGCTGGCGGGTACCCGAAAAATCAGATCCGATAATGATCCCATCTCCCTTAACTTCACGCACATGAGCGAAACCGTGGAACAACGCTACGAAGCCATCAACGATTGCCTTGACAGTATTCCCGCTTTGGAACTCTGGGAGGACGATTCACAACTGAACCATCTTTTCGCTTCTGAAACCGGCATTCTCCTCAAAAAAGAACACTACCCCAATGTTCTGTCCGTCATTTTCCAAAACCGCGTATTCATCACCCGGAAAATAGACCACATGTCCTCTATCGGCGACTTGGAACAGCTCAAAATCTATTTCCATTACAGTTTGGGTTCTTTAAGGAATTACCGTTTTTTTACTG
>JAGHDR010000265.1 GCA_021159825.1 Deltaproteobacteria bacterium
CCGGACTCCACGATCCGGCCCGCTTCCAGCACAAAAATACGGTCGGCCTTTCGAATGGTGCTGAGCCTGTGGGCCACTGTCAGGATCGTCCGTGTTCCCTTGAGTCCTTCGATAGCCCTTTGAACATGCCCTTCACTCTCCGCGTCCAGGGCCGATGCCGCCTCGTCCAGCATCAGAATGGCGGGCGCCACTAAAATGGCCCTGGCAATGGCAATGCGTTGCCGCTGCCCACCGGATAGCAGGCTCCCCATATCCCCCACAGTGGTGTCATACCCTTTGGGCTGTGCCATAATAAAGTCATGGGCATAAGCCGCTTTTGCCGCGGCCTCGATCTCGCGGGTGCTTTTTTCGGGGTCGCCATAACTGATATTATACGAAATGGTTTCATTAAAAAGCAGAATATCCTGGTTCACAATCCCGATGCGTCTCCGAAGAGATTTCAGCGTCACATCGCGCACATCGTTTCCATCAATGAGAATGGCACCTCCCGTGACGTCGTAGAACCGGGGGATCAAATCCAGCAGGGTGCTTTTCCCGGCGCCGGTGGACCCCACAAAGGCCGCCATCTCCCCTTCCTTCAGTTTAAAGGAAACATCCCTGAGAACCGGTTCCGTCGGTGCATAGGCAAAGTTCACGTGATCAAATTCAAGGGTTCCTTTTTGGCGGGAAAGAGTCTTTGCGCCTGGTTTATCCCGAATATCAGGCACCGTTTCCATGATTTGGAAAACCCGTTCGGTGGCGCCCTGAAGGGTCTTGATGTGGTTGTTGACCAGGGCCAGCCGCTTGATGGGCCGATACACCCGGGAAAAGGCATAGGCCATGGCCAGAAGTTCGCCCAGGGTATGATGAAAATAGACCTTTCCAATGATCAGAATAGCGGGCATCACCAGAAAGACCACCGTGTCCATCAAGGGCCCCAGACCCAGATGCCACCGGTTCCACCGCATGACTTTTTTATAGAGGTTTTCCGCCAGACCGCTGAAACGTTCCGACTCGCGCTTTCCCGTAAAAAATCCCTGTATCAGTTTGAGACAAATAAGGGTTTCATGGTAAGTCGATGTGACATCCGCAGTAGCGTTTTGGACCAGGGTAGAGTTTTTCTTCACCTTTCGGCCGAACAGCCGGATCAAGAGGGCAATCAGGGGCACCATGAAAAAGACCAGCAGGGTCATCTTGAAGTTCATCACAAACAGGTACATCAGGAAAACAAGGGCGGTTAGGGGGTATTCGATCAGGCCCAGAAGAATTTCCGCAATCAGACCCTGCAATACGGACAAATCCGCCGTGGATCGGGCAATGAGTTCCCCTGATTTTGTTTTATGATGGAACCCTTGGGGCAGGGCAATAAACTTATTGAACAGATCGACCCGGACGGATTTCACGGCCTTATTGGAAAAAGAGGCCGCAGCCAGGCCGGCCAGGTAGGTGGTGACGGATTTGATGAAAATCGATACAAAGGCCACCAGAGTCAGCAAGACCAGGAGCCGGTTGGGCGAAATATCTTTCACCACCGTCACATCTGTTCGTTTGATGGAAAAGAGTGAATCGCCGTCAAAGGCGAACCAGGGGATTTTCCAGGCCACGGGAGCGGCGCCTGTTTTCATTCCCTCATCCACGAAAGGTTGAAGCAGATAAACCGGCACCACCTGAAAAAGGGAGGCCACGATCATCAGGGCCAGGGCGATTATAACCATGCCCCGGTGGCGTTTTACATAGGCGGCAATCTCTTTGCCCAGAATCTTGTTTAACATAAATTATCGTGCGCAGTCTGAAAGTTCAAAACTGCCTAAAGCGCTCCTATTAGTCTTGAAATGACAATCCGCTGCACTTCCGACGTCCCTTCTCCGATTTCCAGGAGCTTCTGGTCCCGGTAGAACCGTTCCACGTCATATTCCTTCATAAGGCCGTATCCCCCATGGAGTTGAACCGCGTGGTTGGCGCACCGGTACATTACTTCGGAACAGTGAAGCTTGGCCATGGCTGCTTCCTTGGAAAAGGGTTTGTTCCGGTCCCTGAGCCAGCAGGCCTTATACAGAATAAGCCGGGCGCATTCGATTTCCATCGCCATATCCGCCAGTTTAAATGCGTTCACCTGAAAATGGGATATGGGTTTTCCAAATTGGACCCGCTCTTTGCTGTATTTCAGAGCCAGATCGAAACACCCCTGGGCACCACCCAGTCCCATGGCGCCGATGGACAACCGACCGCCATCCAGGGTCTGCATCATTTGATGGAACCCATCGCCTATGGGTCCCAACATATTTTCTTTGGGTACGCGGCAATCGTCAAAATAGAGCTCGCTGGTGTTGGAGGCGCGCCACATGAGCTTGCCGTGCATTTCCCGTGTTTCGAATCCCGGCGTGCCGGTTTCGATGAGAATGCAGGAAAGCTCGGGCCGGCCATCCTCACGGGTGCCGGTGCGGCAGAGGGCTGTGACGCCCGATGTAATATCAGTGGAGGCATTGGTGATAAAGATTTTGCTGCCATTGATCACCCATTCATCCCCATCCGGAACGGCGGTTGTCTTGGAATTGGCGGCATCCGAACCGGCATCCGGTTCCGTGAGGCCAAACCCCCAGAGCGCCTCTCCGCTGCACAGCTTGGGAAGATACCGCTGTTTCTGCTCTTCATTCCCAAAATAGTAAAGGGGCCCAATGCCCAGGGAATTGCCCGCTGCCACGGTGGCGGCATGGGAACCATCGATTCGGGCAATCTCTTCGGTAGCGATAATATAAGAAACATAATCCATTCCCTGCCCGCCGTATTTTTCCGAAACGAACATCCCGAAAAGCCCCAGTTCAGCCATTTTTTTCATGGTTTCATAGGAAAATATCTCTTTTTCATCCAATTCTCCGGCAACAGGTTTGATCTCATTGACTGCAAAATCGCGAACCGAATTACGTAAAATCTCTTGTTCCATCGAAAGGCTAAAGTCCATATGCGAACTCCATAATTATGGCTCAACGCCGTTTGCGC
Organism: Deltaproteobacteria bacterium; assembly: GCA_021159825.1. Taxonomy (GTDB): domain Bacteria; phylum Desulfobacterota; class DSM-4660; order Desulfatiglandales; family Desulfatiglandaceae; genus NaphS2. Next base: position 2,977 of record JAGHDR010000265.1, read on the forward strand.
TTCCTTGTTTACCAAAACCGGTTCAATGTACAGACTGGGACCAAAATCTGTCAACAAAAAAGGGAGTCAGAATATTTGATGGGTTATCTCAAAAAAATGTTGACAATAAGGTTAATATTAATC
>JAGHDR010000315.1 GCA_021159825.1 Deltaproteobacteria bacterium
GCAAAATCAACAAGTTGAAGAAGAAGCCGCAAATTATCAGGCCCAATCGAGCTATTGAACGGCCTTGAAAATATGTACTATAAGTTCAGGTAGTTATATTGGCTCCCCCAAATCCGTTATAATCAGAAAAATTAGATGAATTCAAAAATCATAAACCATCAGATGATAAATTCGAAAGTCATGAATCACCAGATAAAGCAACAGATACAACATCGAATCCTAGCCATAGAAAAATACGTGTATGGAAAGACGAAAATGGCGTAACGCACCTTTCTGACTGCCCAAAATCTGAATAATAAAATTGAAATAATATGAACACTCCCAAGCATTATTGATTTCCGGCTGTCTCCTACCCGCGCGCTGCCCACACTTACCCCTTTTTTCCGGAAGGGTGTTACCCACCACCCTTTCGGGTATTCAGTTTTCAAAGAGCAAAATACACTTCCCAGCTTTCAGCCGATAATCCCCCCCCCTTAGCACCTGCTAACGCAACGTCTCATATTTGCAACCCTATACGCCTTTCTCGGTTCAACCCATACCGCGTATATGACCCATAGTCGCGTACGCGTATATGGCCCATAGCGAGAACGTTGATTCTAGCCCCTCTGGGTGCCTTCTGTAGCGCGTTACAGGGGAAACTTTCAGGTAAACTTACTGTATCGCCCTTGCGTGCAGGGAGACTGTGATACCCGCAAGTTGACTTGCAGGTATTTCCATGTATCGCCCTTGCGCTAGTTGCCCCGTCTTGTGGCCACAACCTTTTCATCCAGCATGGTCGATAATTCGGGGATCAGGTCTGCTATTGTGCTTAGACGTGATATGGTCGCTTCTGGCTTCCCGGTTTCTTCCGCTATTTCCTTCCTTATCGGGTCACCGTGACCCGCACCGGCTCGTTTTGCACCCTTAATCTCATAAAGCCGCTTTTCCTATTGAAAAGTTCCGGTAATATCTTCTAACTTCACCGCTCTACTCAACCTTACCAAAAGGAGCTATCATGAAGAAAAGAAAACCAGAAACGGTCCACTGTGAAGACCTTAAACAGATGGTTACCATCGATATGGACGGAGTTATTGAGGGTGACACGTTTATCCCTTTCCGATGCACATGCCCACACCGCGACGGCTGTGGTGTTTATAAAAAACCAGATGAGCTCTGTCCACCTATAGAGCGACTTCACAAGAAATATACGTCCCGATTAGGGTAGTATATTTCTTGATACGGTCCCTATCAATTGGAAGATCGAGAATTGTATTAAGTGTCCCCGCGGGAAAATATACCCTGTACTGCTTTCCCCTGAAGATCGGGGGCGGGGAGGGGGCTCCGGTTCGAGCAGTCTTGATGGATTGAATTTTCGTTCAGACGCTATTCAGGTTTTTCCCCCATATCCTCCAGGGACAATTCAAGATCGAGGGGTCCAATATTCTTGTCTGAAAAGAGATTCACATCCTCTTTTCCGTGAGCGTTGTCTTTCGGGGAAGCATCCTTTTCTTCGGTTGTGGCTTCTTCAAGGTCGAGGGCAGCCAGTTGATTTTTTATTGCGTCAGAATTCCAGAAACCCTTTTCATCAGGGGGTTCTTTTTCAGCAGGCGCGCTTTCTTGCTCGGATGTCTCTTCCAGTTCAAATACAATCTCATCTTCTTCCGCGCTGTCGGGTTCATCTGTCAGGAAAAGATCCACTTCATGGGCTTTCTCCGGTATTTCCTCCACATCAACGGTGATCCGGTTTTCATTCGGCCCCTCAACATCCGAGAAGCTTTTCTTATTGAGAGGGTCGCTGTCAATGCTTTTAAACTCATTTTCTTCAGATACCGGCTCCAGATCAAACAGAATCTCATCTTCCGCCGAATCCGGATCGTCAAGGGAAATCAATAAATCCTGAGCATCCATTCCTCCAGGGGCACCTTCAGAGGAGCCCATACCGGCCCTGTGGTCCGGGATTTCAAGGTTTTCAGTATCCGCCATCCCAACCAGAGAGGTCAGAAAGAAAGGCGGGTTCGGTTTGTTGGGTGAGAGCCTCAGCCGGGTCTGTTCTTCAGCGTTATCGTTTCCACATTTGGGACAGACCTGGTTGTAATCAAAACTGGTGTAATTGCATTTTGGGCATTTCATATCAAAAACTCCGCGAGACCTTTAAAAAAAGAGGTCTCTCCATATTGTTACGGTTTACATTTTCCAAGGGCTTCCCTGGCCAGGTGATCACAACGTTCATTTTCAAGGTGCCCATGGTGCCCTTTGACCCATTTCCATCGGATTTGATGGGGCCGGCTCAACCGCAGCATTTCCTGCCAAAGGTCTTGGTTTAGAACCGGTTTTTTTTGGGAATTCCGCCAGTTTTTCTTGATCCAGCCGTGAATCCAATGGGTCATGCCCTTCACGACATACTGAGAATCTGTTGTAACAATAACATTGCAAGATCGCTTGAGGTGGCGAAGTGCTTCAATGACGGCCATCATTTCCATACGGTTGTTGGTGGTTTGCCGCTCACAACCTGAAATTTCTTTTGTAACCTCGCCATATCTGATCAGGGAGCCGTAACCTCCCGGCCCGGGATTGCCGCTGCACGCCCCATCCGTAAAGATTTCAACCACTTTCTCTGAACTATCGGTCATTAGGCCCTTTCTTCATGAATCGACCATGGATGACGAAGGTAATCAGGGGCATTTCCGGGTAACTGGTTCTCAATTTCAAAATACCGTTGTAGTTGCGATTTTCTCCGGGTATGGTCGAAAATTTTATGTGGTATTTTCTTCCTTTTTCCACGGTTTCAATGGTGTATTTCAGTTTGTCGTTAAGATTGAATTCCGTAATCGTGAGGTTCAGGGATTTTTTCAGCTCAGCACGAATTTCCACTGTCTTGGTGATTTCAGCCCCTTCTTTCCCGTAGAGACGGATGTAACGGGAAGAAACGTAAATAGGCGCTTTAACGGCATTTGCACCCCTTACCGGCGTCTCCTTCTTAATTCCGGATGACGGAGGTCTCAATGGAATTTTTGCCGGTTTGAACCGGCCGTTAATGACGATGCTGATTTCCGGTTTTTCCGGATAGTTGGTTTTGAGCTTCAGGATTCCTCTGAAGTTCTCTTTGACGCCGCTTATAGACGTGAACCGGACCCTGTATTCTTTTTCTTTTTGAACGGTTTCGATGGCGTATTTCAGTTTGTTTTTGAGGGTGAAATCAGTCACCGAAAGGTTCAGCGGTTTATCTAGTTCCGCGAGGATTTTTATGGTTTTGTGAGCCCCTTTGTCCCCCTTGCCATACAGGTGGACATACCTGGAAGAGACATAAATGGGTACTTTGACCGTGGCTTTGATCACCAGTATGATATTTCGTTTTTCCGGGTCGTTGGTTTTGATTCGCGCTGACTTGCGAAGATTCCCCTGGTATCCTTTGGTTTTTATTTTAAGCGTTATTTTTCCTTCCCCACCCGGGGGAACGGCCGGATCAAAATTGGCCACGGCACAGCCTCAACCGGGTCTGACGCTGATGATTTTAAGGGGTTCGTCACCGATGTTAAGGATTTTAAAGGCATGTTCCAGGACTGTCCCTTCCTCTACTTCTTTAAAGTCGAATTCCCGTCCCTCCACCGAGATCCTGGGCCCCTTGTTGTCCTGGCCCAGGACAGTGTCGCCCCAGAGCGCCACAAAAAAAAGTCCCATGATCATCAAAAACAGCTTTTTCAAATATTTTTCCTCCTCTATTAAACAGATCTTGAATCAGGCAGCCATCTTCTGATGGAGTTTATAAGCTAGAATGTCCATTATAACCGTAAAATCGATATTTTCAACCAAGCAACAGTCAGGCGCATCGATTCGGGTGGGTGCAAAATTCAAAATGGCATTCACGTGACCCGCCATAAAGAGATCCGCCACCCCCTGTGCCGCGGAAGCGGGGGTGGTGATAACACCGATTTCGATGTTCAGATTCCGTATGGTGGTTTTTAGTTCCTTGATATCCTGAATTTTCATTCCGCCGGAAAGCGGCATTCCGATCCTATCCAGGGAATTGTCAAAAGCCGCCACACACTTAAAGCCCCTGAGGGATAGGTTCCTGTGCATCAAAATGGCGCAGCCCATATTGCCCATTCCGACAATGCCGAGATTCCAGTCCCGATTAACGGACAGTATTTTTTTGATCTGGGTTTGAAGATCAATGACATCGTACCCCACCCCCCTGACACCAAATTCTCCAAAATAGCCGAGATCTTTTCTGACCTGTGCCGGATTGATTTGGCATAACCATGCCAGTTTTTCAGAAGAAACCATTCGATATCCGTCAAACTCCAGCAGTTCCAGTTGTCGGTAGTACATGGAAAGCCGGGTAATGGTCGCCTTTGGTATTTTCTGGGTCTTGCGCATCTCATTCTTCCTCTGTTTGTAACCGTGTAAGATTATGGATTTTCAGGTTACAGTTTTTTCAACTTCAAACGGTTAACTCCCTACTCTTATGTTTACAAATGGAATCTCTGCTCAAAAGGAGAAACAGTAGCATATTGTAAAAAATGTAATTTTTTTATACTATAAAAAAAATTTTTGAAAGGCAAAAAAATAACAATGGGAAGTTCTGGAGATTAGCGATTCACGAAAAAATCCGGGAAGATCCCATAATCGAGGAATTTTACTGTTGTTCATCAA
>JAGHDR010000200.1 GCA_021159825.1 Deltaproteobacteria bacterium
AACTGGGGCTGATTCACGCCCGCATGGAACAATACGATCCGGCCATCCCCGCTCTGGAAGAAGGGGCTGAAATCATGGCCAACCTGGAATTGGAGAACTTGCAAGTGGCAGCGATGAACGACCTGGGTGTGGTACTGGAAAACGCCACCGATTACGATCGAGCCCTGGAGCAGTTTCAAACCGCCGCCGAACTCAGCAGAACCTGGGGCAAAAAGGAGCACCTGGCCCGGCAGCATATGCGCATGGGACGAATTTACGATCTCAGGATGAGCCGGTACGCCAAAGCCAAAACCCATTACCTGAAAGCCTACGATATTTACGAAACCTTGAATAAACCCGAAAACATGGCTCAAGCCCTTTTGGATGTCGGCCGATGCGACCGGCTCCTCGGGAATTTCAAGGGGGCCGAAGACCAGTATAAAAAGGCGCTCAAGCTTCTGGAACAAGGAGAAGAAGGGCTGAAAACCGAAAACAAAATCATGGCGGGCATCCTCATGGAACAGGCCAACAATCACTGGTTTCAAGCCCGCTACCAAGATGCCTTCGAGGGCCGACGGAAAGTTTATAAAATGGCGCTGAAAAACAACTGGACCCTGGAGCAGGTGAACAGCCTCAATACGGCCGGTCTCATCTGGTGGACCCTGGGGGATCATCCGGCAGCCCTGCGTGAGTTGGAAAAAGCCCTTGAACTGGCCAAAACCCTTCATGCCGGAAGAGATGAAGTCTCTACGACCCTCAACAACATGGGGCTGGTCTATCGGGACGCGGGGGACTATGAAAAAGCCCTTGCGGCTCTGGATCAGGCCCTTGCCATCGACCGGAAAATCAACTCCCGGTGGGCCATTGCCTATGATCTCAAGAATCTGGGTCTGACACGCCTTCGCATGGGCAATGCGGAAAAGGCCGTTCCTCTGTTTGAAGAAGCGCTTGCGCTTGCCAAGAAAATCGGGAACCGTATCAACCAGGCCAAAATCCTGGTGGGATACGGCGAGGCTCTCATGGGCCTGGAACGGCTTGATGAGGCGAAAACCCGGTTTGATGAAGCCCTTAACCTTTCCCGCCAAATGGCCCTTCGCGAGGTGGAATGGCGGGCCCTGTTCGGTTTGGCGCAGCTTCAGTTGAAGGGGGGAAACAAAACGGACGCGCGAACCTTGCTGAACGCGGCTGTGGAAGTGATCGAAGGCATGCGGGCCGACATCAAACTGGATCAACTAAAAGACGGGTTCCTTGCCGACAAAATGGGCGTCTACGAAACCCTGGTGAGCTTGCTGGTGGATATGGGGCTTGATCGGGAGGCTTTTTACGTTGCGGAACGCTCCAGAGCCAGAAATCTCATTGATCTCCTGGGCAACCAGCGGCTTTCCCTCCATGGGTCCGTGAATCAGGAACTCTACGATGGGGAAAAAGCGCTCAAATCACAGATCGCCGAATATGAAGCCCTCATGGCCCAGGCCGGCGACCCCGATGAACGAGCGGTTTACGGGAAGGGCCTGGATCAAGCCCGGGACCGGCATCGGGACCTGATGCTGGAAATCCAGCTCAAGAACCCGGAACTGGCCTCCATTCTCTCCGTGGACCCCCTGACCTTGCCGCAGGTGCAGGAACGCCTTGAACCGGGGACGGCCATCCTGGCCTACTATCTGGTCCCCGATGAAATCCTTTGCTGGTTTATTGCCCGCGACGATGTCGAACTTTTCAGGACACCTCTGGGACGAAATACTCTGGCCCAGTCCATTCTGGACTACCGCCGCACCCTTCAAAACCTGGAGCCTGCCGAGACGCAATCCGAGGAACTTTACACCTGGCTCCTTGCTCCTTTGAAAGAACGATTAATAGGGGTTAAAACCCTCGGCATCGTACCCCACCACATGCTTCATCATCTTTCTTTTGCCACCTTGTTTGATGGTAAAGACTACCTGGTGGACCAGGTTCCCCTGTTTTCGCTGCCCAGCACCAGCATACTCCGTCATACCGCACAAAATCGGGATATGGAAAAGAGCACCAAGGTTCTGGCCGTGGGCAACCCGGATCTCAAAAACCCCGCGCTGGCCCTGCCGTTTGCTGAAAAAGAGGTCGCTTCCATTGGTTGGCGATTCCCGGATGTGACCGAACTCACGGGGGACAAAGCCACCGAGGGGTGGGTGGTCCGCAACATATCGGATTTCGGCATCATCCACCTGGCTTCCCATGGGGAATTTGATCCCGTGAACCCGCTTTTTTCCTCGATCAAGCTGGCCCGGGACGAAAAAGACGACGGCAATCTTCGGGCTTCCGAGATATTCGGCCTGGATATTCAAGCGGGCCTCGTGATGCTGAGCGCCTGCCAGACGGGCCTCGGGAAAATCACCAGCGGCGATGATGTGATCGGCATGAACCGGGCTTTCCTCTATGCGGGCACCCATGCCATCATGAGCAGCCTGTGGCGGGTGAGCGATATCTCCACAGCCCTCCTGGTAAAACAATTTTACAGGGAATACAGGAACCGGCCCAAGGCCGAAAGCCTCGCCCAGGCCATGCGCCACGTGAAAAACCGTTTTCCCCACCCCGGTTACTGGGGTGCCTTTGTGCTGGTGGGGGATTATCGTTAAGAAGGAGTATTGAGATGCTCAACACCCGCTGTTTCGCCGGGTGGTTCGGAACTATTTAAAATTCTCCGGAAAGTGGGAGGCCTGCACAGTATCTCTCGAAAATTCTTGCAGAGAGGGTAGAGGAATATGGTCTTGGGAGCAATGTTTTTCTTCTGACTGCTGAAGTAACTGTACCCGCCCGTTCTGCCCATCTCGATCCAGTTTGCAGCCCGATAGCACGTGCCTAAAAACCGATCCTGTTGCACAAATGTTTCCAGCAGTACCGGTTTGATGCCGTAGGTTGCCTTCCAGTCCGAGGTGACCCTTCGCGCGATCCGTCCGAGAATCATTGAGGCCAGATTCGGGCATTTAATCCAGGGCAGGATGAGAAACCGGCTGTTACCGATGATCCGGTTTAAATGCTTTTCCCGTTGATGATCATCCCAGCCGATAAAGGCATCCCGGCCGGCCAGATGCCAGGCGGCAGGAGAAAAAGAGATGGCGCCCAGCAACTTGCAATCTTCTGACCCGGAGTCTTCTGACTCTCCGCCTGGATTTGTACCTCGGATGAGGTACCGGAGCTGCGGCCCGAACAATCTCGGTTTTTTCAGGTAGTGGTGCCGGCTCATCATGTCATTCCACAGATGCTGCTGTTTTGGCTCACGAATCAGCACAAACGTCAGGGGCTCGAAATCCTTGTGGCGCCAAAGCTGTGTTTCCTGCTCATCAAGAAGGGGTGGCTGCGGTTTCTTTTTCCTGTAGTGGGATTTATAGTGTTTCACTTTGGGCAAACGAATAAGGTTATCCATATCCATCCGCTTCATAATATCTATTACGGTTTTGTCCTTTAATTTTCCAACAGGGGAATAGAAGCCAAATTTCCGGCATATGGTTTGCGACAGTTCGATGCGCGTTACCCCGGGACGGTCAATGGTGAGCGCCCGGATGCTCTTAATCATTGGACCGGTGAAATCGATGCCGATATAGCGGACCGTGAAATCCCGCCAATCCCGCCCTTTCTGTTTTGAAGGCTTTTCCAGCATTTCGAGCATCTTTTCCACGCGGGTTTCTCTTTGTGTGGGTCTCCGCGTCGGGTTTTGGAGTGATGTTGTCCCCTGTTTTGAAAAGGCTTCCACGCATTTTACAATAGTTTCGGGCGGAACCCGAACATCCAGAACGAGCCTTTCGAGCGTCTTCCCGTCAAGCGCCCCCAGGATGACCTTGGCTCGCTTTATGCGCCAGATGCCCAAGGTTCTGCTTTTCGCCGTCATTTCCAGTTCGTTTTTCTGTTCACTCGAACAGTGGATGCACGGAAGACGCAGAATGGAACGGGGTTTACCTTCAGAACTATCCTTTCTTTGTTCCAGCCAGAGATGCAATATATTCCCCTTTTTTGTGGCGCTGGTTGTATCGAAAAATCGTATCGACCAGCCCCATGTGAAGCGCTCCATAGGTTTCGGCATATCGCCTGCTGACCCATCGGTAGTAGTTTTCCATGCTTTTCATGTTCTGGG
>JAGHDR010000185.1 GCA_021159825.1 Deltaproteobacteria bacterium
GTATCATACTTTAGTTGTCAGTTGCCAGTTTTCAGTTATCAGTAATTGCCCACTGAGTAGAGACAAACCATGCCTTGTCTCTACTGACAACTGATAACTGAAAACTTCATCCTCTGAGGAGAAATCACGTGAGCGATTCACCTTTTGTTCACCTTCATGTTCATACGGAATACAGCCTGTTGGATGGGGCCATTCGAATCGATCGAATGTTGGAAAAATCCAAGGCGCTGGGAATGGGTGCTGTGGCCATCACCGATCATGGGAATATGTTTGGTGTGGTCGATTTCTTTGGCCGGGCGACCAGCGCCGGCATCAAACCCATCATCGGGTGTGAAGTTTATGTGGCGCCGGGTGATCGAAGAGATCGTTCACCGTCGCCCGATGGCCGGCCCTATGCCTACCACCTGGTTTTGCTGGTCATGAATGACCAGGGGTATAAGAACTTGAGTACTCTGGTGACCCTGGGCCATCTGGAAGGATTCTATTATCGCCCGAGGGTCGATATGGCCCTTTTGAAGGAATACAATCAGGGGCTCGTCGCTCTTTCAGCCTGCCTTGCCGGGAATATTCCCTACCTCATCAATGTGGGCCGGATGGAAACCGCCAGGGCAAAAGCCAGGGAAATGGCTTCCATTTTTGATCAGGACCGGTTTTTTCTGGAAGTTCAGGCCAACAAAATGGTGGAACAGCAAAAGGTTAACCGCGGTCTCAGCGAGCTTTCCAAAGATCTGTCAATTCCCATGGTAGCCACCAATGACTGTCATTATCTGAACCGCGAAGATGCAGAAGCCCATGACGTCCTGCTCTGCATTCAGACGGGGAAAAGTGTTGACGAGGAAAAACGCCTTAGATTTTCTTCAGACGAGTTTTACTTCAAAACCAGGGCTGAGATGGAAGAGGCCCTTCCGGACTATACGGAAGCCCTGAACAACACCGCCCATGTGGCGGATCTGTGTCAATATGAAATGCGGTTTGGCGAGTACAAATTTCCGGTGTTCCAGGTGCCGGGAAATCAAAGTCTGGACGACATGTTGATCGAAGTGGCCCGGGAAGGACTAAAAAAACGGCTGGCCAGGAAAGAAGACGATGAAGGTTCCATTAGCCCGGAGGTTAAACGCGAGTACGAGGAACGGCTGCAATATGAGCTCAAAATTATAATGAAAATGGGCTTTGCCGGGTATTTTCTCATTGTGGCCGATTTTATCGACTATGCCCTGAATCACGACATCGCCGTGGGCCCCGGGCGGGGGTCCGCCGCCGGTTCGCTGGTGGCGTACTGCTTGAACATCACCAATATCGAGCCCATCAAATACGGGCTTATTTTCGAACGCTTTCTCAACCCCGCGCGAATCAGTATGCCCGATATTGATATTGATTTCTGCATCCATGGCAGGGATCAGGTGATTCAGTATGTGGCGGACAAATACGGGCGCAACAGTGTAAGCCAGATCATCACCTTCGGTACCATGAAGGCCCGGGGCGTGATACGGGATGTGGGCCGAGCCCTCAATGTGCCCTTAAGCGAGGTGGACCGGATCGCCAAACTGGTGCCTGAGGGTCCCGGTGTTACACTGGACAGGGCGATCCGGGAAGAGCCGGAGCTGAGTATCCTTGAAAAGAGCCCGGGAACCCCGAAGAAACTGTTGCGCATCGCCCGTTCCCTTGAGGGGCTGGCCCGGCACGCATCTACCCACGCGTGCGGGGTGGTCATTTCCGATCGGCCGCTCACGGAATACCTGCCCCTTTATAAGGGGTCCAAGGGCGAGATCATGGCCCAGTTTACCATGGACAAGGTGGAGCAGCTGGGATTGATCAAGTTTGATTTCCTGGGTCTTAAGACGTTGACGGTGCTCAAAGAGGCTCTAAAGCTCATCGAAGCGTCCACCGGTCTGAAAATTGATCTGGACCGGATATCTCTGGAAGACAAAGGCACCTACCAGCTGTGTGCGGACGGAAAAACAACCGGTGTGTTCCAGTTGGAAAGCTCAGGCATAAAGGCGCTTTTGCGGAAGCTCAGCCCCGAAACGTTTGAGGACATCATCGCACTTGTGGCCCTTTACCGGCCGGGTCCTCTCGGCAGCAACATGGTGGACGATTTCATCAACGGAAAGCATGGCAAGATCAAAGTCTCCTATTTCCTGCCGCAGCTTGAGCCCATTTTGAAGGAGACCTACGGGGTTATTTTATACCAGGAACAGGTGATGAAAATTGCCCAGGTGCTGGCCAAATACACCATGGCCGAAGCCGATGAACTCAGAAAGGCGGTGGGAAAGAAAAAGCCCGAGGTTATGGCCAGGCATCGGGCCCGGTTCATCGATGGGTCCAAGGAAAACGGCGTTAAGGCTCAAATGGCGGAAAAACTGTTCGGGCTGATCGAAAAGTTCGGCGGGTATGGATTCAACAAATCCCATTCTGCTGCTTACGCCATGATTGCTTACCAGACCGCCTATCTCAAGGCCCATTATCCGGTACAGTTCATGTGTGCTCTCTTGACCCAGGATATGGGTAACCAGGACAAAACCATCAAGAATATCGCTGAGTGCCGCACCATGGGAATCCGGATTTTGCCGCCGGATGTGAATGAGAGCCAGGCGGATTTTTCGGTTGTGGAAGAGCAGATCCGGTTTGGATTGGCTGCGGTCAAGAACGTGGGTCTCAAAGCGGTGGAACTGGTGATTGCAGAACGAGACGCCCATGGGCACTTCAGTGGTTTGTTGGCTTTCTGTCGTCGTATGGAGGGGAGCAAGGTCAACCGCAGGGTCCTGGAGGGCCTGATTCAATGCGGCGCGTTCGATTTTACCCAAGCCTTTCGTTCCAGGCTTTTTGAGGCCCTGGATGACGCCCTCAGGCTTTGCGGCGGGAGACATGACCCCAACCAGCTCAACATGTTCGGTTCCCTTGACCTGGGGGAGGGAGAGGCCGGCGGGCTGCTTGAGTTGCCGGACCTGCCGGAATGGGACGAAAAAGAAAAACTCAGGCGGGAGAAGGAGGCCCTGGGATTTTACATTACCGGGCATCCCCTGGACAGTCTTCACCAGGCCATTAAACGCTTCTCCACCTGTCTGGTGAATGGCCTTCCCACACAGAAGGACAAGGATCAGGTGAAACTGGCAGGCGTGGTGGAGAGCCTCAAGATCAAGCGTACCAAACGGGGAGACAAAATGGCCATCATGCAGCTGGAAGACCTGACCGGTTCCACGGAAGTGGTGGTATTCCCCGATGTGTTTTCTGAGGCAGTGCCGCTTTTGAAGGGTGACGAACCGTTGCTGGTCTCAGGAACCGTTGAAAGCGGTGATAAATCGGCAAAGGTGATTGCTAAGGAAATTAAATCGCTCCATGGCCTCGATCTCAAGGCCGCCAGGGCGGTTATCATTTCTCTGGAAAAGGAGAGATCTTCAAAAACAGCTTTGGAGGGTTTAAAGGATGCGGTCTTCAAGTATCCCGGAGATTGTAAACTCATGTTCAGGGTGGGGTCACAGGCGGGTAAGCCGGTTATGATTTCCGCCCATTTCCGGTACAGTATTCTGCCGTGCCCTCAGTTTTTTGAAGAAGTGGAAAGCCTTCTTGGCGGGAGTGTCTGTGAGGTGGTCTCCTGAAGCCCTGTTACAAAAAGAGGAACTGAGTTTTGAAACAGATGGTTTACTGGTGCTCAAAAGGTGCAGTCACAAAACCCATGCTGCTGTTTGTCATGGGTGTGAGTTTGCTGGTGGCGGCGCCGCATTTTTTTGGATGGGAGGGATTGAAAATGGCAAACGCTTCTGAAATGGTCACCCGTCAGGCCCAGGGTTCCGGACGGTGGTTCCCTGGAAACAAGCATGAATTGAAGGAAATGGTTGACTCTTACATGGAAAATGCACAACCTGAGCCCACTCAAGGCCGGATTGTGGCGGCCATTGCCCCCCATGCCGGATACGTTTATTCCGGTAAAGTGGCCGGTTTTACCTTTCGGGCCATCAAGGATAACGCCCGGAAAGCGGGGCCGCCGGAAACGGTGGTGGTGTTGGGGTTCAGCCATTCCGGCGGTTTTCCCGGTGTGGCCCTTATGGATGGCGATTTTATTGAAACGTCTTTAGGGAAAGCGGCGCTGGATACAAAAGCGGCGAAAATACTGGCGGCGTCAAGCCCCCGAATATCTTTTAATTACAATCCTCACCGGGGTGAGCATTCCGCTGAAAACGAAATTCCCTTTATCCAGGTCGCATTGCCCGATACAAAAATGGTGGTGGCACTCATGGGGGATCACGACCCCAAAACCCGGGATGCCCTTGTGGGTGCGCTGGATGCCCTTGCCGGAAAAAAACGCCTGCTGGTGGTGGCCAGTACGGATATGCTACATGACCCCAGTTACGATCTCGTCACGAAAACAGACGAGAAGACCCTGGAAAAGCTACAGGCAATGGATTACGAGGGCTTAGAAAAAACATGGGGATATGACAATCAGATTCTCTGCGGCATCGGACCGGTTCTGGCCGTCATGAAGTTTGCCATTGGCAAGGGGTGTAAGAAAGGGTCGGTGCTTTATTACCGCAACAGCGGGGATGATTTTCCGGAAAGTCGCGGTCGCTGGGTGGTGGGGTATGGATAAGTCCATTTTGCGGCGAAAAAGCAACTAAAAACAAAAATTGAACTAACAACACAAAAGACAAACCACA
>JAGHDR010000149.1 GCA_021159825.1 Deltaproteobacteria bacterium
ACCTTATGGGGGGGAAGATAGAGCAGGCAAACGGACGTAGTCAAGAAAGAAATTTGATTTCATTGAACAGACGGAGGACAAAAATTGTCAAATACCAACGTTTTATCCCAACGATATGCCGGCCCCGAAATCAATGGCATCTTTTCTGAAAAGGGAAGGATTCTGGCGGAAAGGGAACTCTGGGTTGCCGTAATGAAGGCCCAAAAAAAGCTCGGGATTTCCATTCCCGCCGATGTAATTGAAGGTTATAAAGCAGCCGTAAACCACATTGACCTAGACTTCATCAAACAGCGGGAGATTGAAACCAAACACGACGTCAAAGCCAAAATCGAAGGGTTTGTAAAAGCTTCGGGGAAAGCGGAACATATTCACAAGGGCATGACCAGCCGCGACCTCACCGACAATGTGGAGCAGATGCAGTTCAAGAAGGCCTCCCGGATCATCCTGGGCCGCTATGTATCCGTCCTGAGGCATATGCTGGATCGCGCCTTAGAATACCAGGATATTGTCCTTACGGCCCGAACACACCATCAGGCCGCACAACCCACCCTCCTGGGGCGACGGTTTTCCATGTGGGCTGAAGAACTGCTCACCCACATGACGAGTTTTGAAAATTTCTTAAACGCTTATCCCCTTCGCGGCATCAAAGGTCCGGTGGGCACCCAGTTCGACATGCTCACCCTGCTGGGAAGTCCTGAAAAAGTTCACACGCTGGAAGAAATGGTAGCCCAAAGCCTCGGGTTTGAGCGCGTTCTGGATTCCACGGGCCAGGTTTATCCCAGGTCCCTTGATTACGCACTGCTTAGCCAACTGGCCTTCATGGGAAGCGCCTGCGAGAACTTTGCCAAAGGCATGCGTCTCATGAGCGGTTATGAACTGGTGACCGAAGGCTTCAAAGAGGGACAGGTCGGGAGCAGCGCCATGCCCCATAAAATGAACACGCGAAGCGCCGAGAGAATCTGCGGGTTTTCCACCCTCATCAAGATGTATACCGACGGCGCGTCCAGGCTGGCGGGAGACCAGTGGGAAGAGGGGGATGTATCCTGTTCGGTGGTGCGAAGGATTGTCATGCCGGATGCGCTGTATGCCTCGGACGGCTTATGCGAAACCACTCTCACAGTTCTTTCCAACATGGGCGCCTACCCGGTGACCATCGACAAAGAGGTCGATCGATATCTGCCATTTCTTGCCAGCACTGAAATCCTTATGACGGCCATCAAAGCCGGCGTCGGCCGGGAAACGGCCCATGAAGCCATAAAACGCCACGCGGTGGCGGAAGCCATGGCCATGCGAGAGAGGGGGGCGGTTCCCCAACTGGCTGACAAACTCGCCGGTGATGCCGTATTCAAAGCGGCCGGCATCACCGAAGACCGGATCAAGGATATTTTAGCGGATAAGAAACACTTTGTGGGAAACGCTGCTGCACAAATCGAGCAGGTCTCAAAAAAAGCCTCTTCCCTGCTTGACCGCTATGTGGAAGATGCTCGATATGAATCCGGGGACATTTTGTAGCATGCGCATCTCGCCTGACTTAATTCTGCGCATACTGAGCGAGCACTCAGCTTAAGGCCAAAAACTCAACCCATTCCTGCCTCACATTGTCTCTTTTCGCAATAAATCTCTGAATTTACCACTACCGAAAGGTTTTTCCTTGACCTTCACAAAAAACTTTATTAGGGTCAAAACTGACTGAACGCTCAGCTGGTTTTTCATGGCTGGTCCTAAGGAGTTCATTCGTATGTCCAAAAAAGAATCCATTCTTCAGGCGGCCACGTGGTTTTTCGCCAAAAAAGGCTTCAAGGATACATCTATGGCGGAATTATCCAAAATCACCGGGGCTGCGGAAGGAACCATATTCTACCATTTCAAGAATAAAGAAACGCTTTTCCTGGCCGTACTGGAGACGGTCAAGCTGACAATTATCAACGATTTTGACCGGTACACGGCCGGGAAGAATTTTAAAAACGGGTTAAAAATGGTGGAGGAGGTTATCTCTTTTTATCTCTATCTGGCCGGCCACAATCCCGATCTGTTTATGCTGCTCCACCGGCATGACGCCTATGAACTGGCTGAGGTGAATCCGGTCTGCCGGGAATATCTTGAAGACACCTACAACAGCCTCGTTGACATCTTTGAAAAAGCCGTAAACCTGGGGGAAAAAGATGGGTCCATCGGGCCTGTACCGGCCAGAAAAACGGCGTTGATTCTTTTCACATTGACCGATGGGCTGGTTCGTTTCAACAGCTACAATCTTTACAACGCCGGCGCACTGTCCAGCGAACTGATCGCCGCTTGCAGAAGAATGCTTGTAAATGTTTAACCGATAAGTTTTTCACAATTTAAGAGGTAAAATCCATGCTGACCAGAGTATTTCCATTTTTGGGTTGGTTCAAAGGTTACGACATGACGAGTTTAAGGACGGACTTTATTTCAGGTCTTACCGTAGCCCTCGTGCTGATCCCCCAGTCCATGGCCTACGCTCAGTTGGCGGGTCTGCCGCCCTACTATGGCCTCTATGCTGCATTTCTGCCGCCCATGGTTGCGGCGCTGTTCGGATCGAGCCGCCAACTGGCCACCGGTCCCGTGGCGGTGGTGTCCCTCATGACCTCGGCATCACTTGAGCCCCTTGCCACAGCGGGAAGTCCGGGCTACATCGCCTATGCCATCCTTCTGGCACTGTCAGTAGGCGCTTTCCAGTTTCTGTTGGGCGTCTTGAAACTGGGATTGGTGGTCAACTTTCTGTCCCATCCGGTCGTAAACGGCTTCACCAATGCCGCAGCCATTATTATCGCATCCTCCCAACTTTCCAAGATGTTCGGGGTCTATGTGGACAAGGCCCAGCACCATTACGAGACGATTATACGCGTCATTCAATCCGCCTGGTACTATACCCACTGG
The DNA here is from genome assembly GCA_021159825.1 of Deltaproteobacteria bacterium. GTDB lineage: Bacteria > Desulfobacterota > DSM-4660 > Desulfatiglandales > Desulfatiglandaceae > NaphS2. Next base: position 2,899 of record JAGHDR010000149.1, read on the forward strand.
CCCACACTCACCATGGGGGCGTTGGCGTTCGGCATCATGTACGGTTTGCGGCGAATATCCCCGAAGATCCCCAATGTTCTGGTGGCAGTGGTCATCACCACGCTCCTATCCTGGATGACCGGTTTTCAGCACAATAAGACCGTTAACGTTTCAGCCATTCAATCCCCGGAAATCAGAGGCATGGTGGAAAAATTCAACCATTCGGTTGCCATCATTCCTTCACTTGCCGAACAAAGGACCGAAATAAAAAAAACGCTGGATGCCGCCAACAAAAACCAGGACATCATCGGGATGTTGAACATGGAACACGAAATCAATGTGCTCACCATCAATATGGCAAGAGTTCATCATGGCATCCACAACGTTCGTCACGACATTCGAAATATGCTGTTTGAAGGCGTTCGGCAAGCGAATAGTTCACTCAAGTTCTATTTAAAAGACGCGCTTCCCCAAGGTGCAAAAGGAGACGGCCGCACCTGGCGCATCAAAGTGGGGAACAAGACGCTGAAGCCAGATCGACTTCTCATGGTCGGCGGCGGTGCGGTGGTGGGGGAAATCCCCAGCGGACTCCCCACCCTGAGCATGCCCAAGGTGGATCTGGGGATCATTCTCCATCTTCTGCCCTATGCGGCCATCATCTCGCTGCTGGGTTTCATGGAGGCCATCAGCATTGCTAAGGCCATGGCTGCCAAAACGGGCCAGCGGCTGGATCCCAACCAGGAACTAATCGGGCAGGGCCTGGGCAACATCTTGGGCGCCATAGGGAAAAGCTACCCCGTTTCCGGGTCTTTTTCAAGATCCGCAGTAAACCTCCAGAGCGGCGCGGTGTCCGGTTTGTCAAGCGTGTTTACCAGCTTGACGGTGGTAATTGCCCTGCTTTTTTTCACGCCGCTGCTTTACCATCTGCCCCAATCCGTCCTGGCTGCTATCATCATGATGGCCGTCATCGGACTGATCAACGTTTCGGGCTTTGTCCATGCGTGGGAAGCTCAGTGGTATGACGGGGCCATTGCCGTCATTTCTTTCCTTTTCACCCTCGCCTTTGCGCCACACCTGGATCGGGGAATCATGATCGGCGTCGTGTTGTCGCTCCTGGTATTTCTCTACAAAAGCATGAGGCCCAAAATGGCTTTTTTGAGCAGGGATGATGATCAGGTATTGAGATGCACAACCAACCATGGGCTGCTGGAATGCAAGTACGTTGCCATGCTTCGTTTTGACGGGCCGTTGTTTTTTGCAAACGCCAGTTATCTTGAAGATCAGGTTGCAGAAATCATGTTGAAAAAGAAAACATTGCGGCATATTATTCTGGTGTCCAACGGCATAAATGATATTGACGCTTCGGGAGAGGAAACGCTATCATTATTGGTCGACCGCATTCGGAGTGCCGGAATTGATATCTCTCTGAGCGGGGTGAACGAAAGCGTGATGAAAGTGCTTAAAAGAACGCATTTCATAGAAAAAGCCGGAGAGGATCATATCTATCCAACCATGGAAAAGGCGATTCAATCCGTTCATGAAAAGGCGCACGCAGGCGGCGAAGAGGAGGTATGCCCGTTGCTGACGGCGTGCCATCTTCCGCAGCCCATGAATGGCACCACATCAACCACATAATTAAGGAGTCGCACATGCCCGTTATCTCTATTTTCAGCGGTACATTTTGCAGGGAGGAACCCATTGTTCAAGGACTTCATGAGCGAATCGGCTATGAGATTGCTTCGGACAGTGACATGGTCAAAAAAGCGAGCAATCTTTGCGGCATTTCAGAAAGCAAGATTGAACACGCATTTTCCGCCAAAACATCCGTATTTAACAATTTCACCCATGAAAAAGAACGTTCCATCGCCCATTTGAAGCTGGCTGTTGCTCAGACGCTTCTGGAAGACAAGGTGATTTTCAGCGGTTTTTCAAGTCAACTGATTCCTCGGAAAATCACCCATGTGCTCCGCATCTGCCTGATTGCCGATATGAAATTCAGGAAAGAAGCAGCTGCCGCCGAAATGCAGTTGTCGGAAAAGGATGCGGCAGCCTTGATTCGAAAACAGGATGAAGAACGCGCCCTCTGGATGCAGATGCATTTTGAAACAGCGGACCCGTGGGATGCGTCGCTTTATGACATGGTAATTCCCATGGACAAGACGGATGTGGATCAAGCCGTTGGCGCCATCCACGACCATGTGAAAAGCGATCTGCTTCAACCCGGCGACGCGTCCCGAAAGGCCGCGAATGATTTCCTGCTGGCGGCCTCCGTGGGGGCAACCCTGACAAGGGAGGGCCACAACGTGGCGGTGGATTCCGTGGATAGCGTTGTCACCATTATCATCAATAAACATGTGCTGATGCTGAGCCGGCTTGAGGATGAGCTGAAATCCATTGCGGCCCGGGTTCCCGGGGTTTTGTCGGTCAACACAAAGGTGGGCAAAAACTACCATCAGTCGGACATCTATCGAAAAGTCGATTTTCAGACCCCGTCAAAGGTACTTCTGGTGGATGATGAAAGAGAGTTTGTACAAACCCTTTCGGAAAGGTTATTAATGCGGGATATGGGCTCAGCCGTCGCATATGACGGAGAATCGGCCCTTCAGCTCGTAAACGACGATGACCCTGAAGTCATGATTCTGGACCTCAAAATGCCCGGCATTGACGGCATCGAGGTGCTGAGGCGCGTCAAAAAGACCCGTCCCGAAATCGAGGTCATTATCCTCACAGGCCACGGGTCGGAAGGCGACAGGAAGGTCTGTATGGACCTGGGAGCCTTCGCCTATCTCCAGAAGCCTGTGGATATCACGGTCTTGACCGATACCCTCAAAGAGGCCAATGAGAAGATCCGGAAGAAGGTTGAGACCATAATATAATACGAATCCTTGAGACCGGATATGAAAGTCTTAAGCAGGATAAAACCGGAGTTCTGGGATCACCGCATTTTCAGCGAAGGTCCCTACGGTTCTCACTTCAATTTTCGACGCACCTGGTATGCGGCGGTTTGTCTGACCTCCGTGGTGGTCTTGGCGCCCCTCATATTCATGGCGGTCATGGATTACCGGGCAACGCGTCATGATGTGGAATCCGAGATCCTTTTAAGGACGTCAAGGCTCGTATCCAACACCCGCAGGACCCTGTCCTACTTTCTGGACGAACGTAAATCCGCCCTGGATTTCATCGTCCATGACAATAACTTCAAGCTAAATATAAGCCCGAAACAATTGGAACAGATTCTTGAAAATCTGAAAAAGAGCTTCGGTGGTTTTACGGATCTGGGCTGTATTGACCATTCGGGAATTCAGAATGCATACGCGGGTCCCTACAATCTGACGGGAAAGGATTACAGCGATCAGGAATGGTACCAACAGGTTGTCAAGCGGGGAGAGTTCATCAGCGATGTGTTCAGGGGATTCCGGCATGTCCCGCATATTGTCATTGCGGTAAAATACTACCCATCGGAAGGGGGTCCTTTTCGGGTGCTCAGGGCGACGCTCGATACGGCAAAATTCAACAAACTGCTGTCGCACCTTGAAATTGCCGGTCATGGAGATGCGTTTATCGTCAATCATAAAGGGGTGCTGCAAACACCGACCCTTTTCCATGGGGAAATTCTGGAAAAAATTTCGTTGCCTATCCCCGCGTTTGCCCCCGAAACAAGGGTGTTTCGGTGGGTAACGGAAAAAGGCATCCCCCTTGTGATCGGGTACCGGCATATTACGAACACACCATTCATTCTGATGGTGGTCAAACATAAAGAAGAGCTATTGAAGTCCTGGGAAAGTTCCCAGCGGGAACTCATCGGGTTTCTTCTGATCAGCGTGGCATTTATCCTGTTCGTTATTCTCTGGGGGGCTACCTACCTGGTCAACAGAATATTTCGGTCGGACCAGAAATTGGTTGTCAGTCTTCATCAAGTTGAATATTCTAACAAGATGGCTTCCATCGGCAGATTGGCGGCCGGAGTAGCCCACGAAATCAATAATCCCCTGGCCATTATCAACGAGAAAGCGGGGTTAATGAAAGACCTGTTCCTCTTCAAAAAAGAATACACGGGAAATGAAATGCTCATGGGTCTCCTGGATTCCATCATCACGTCCGTTGCCCGGTGCGGGAGAATCACCAAACGGCTTCTGGGGTTTGCCCGTCACATGGATGTGAGCATTCAATCGGTTAATCTCGGGGAGGTCGTTCGGGAAGTCCTTGGGTTCCTGAACAAGGAAGCGGAATATCGTTCCATAGCGATCTCAATCGAGGAGGCCGACGACATCCCCCAAATTGATACGGATGCGGGCAAACTACAACAGATTATTTTAAATATCATCAACAACGCCTTTGCAGCCATGGAAGACAACGGTCGGCTTCAAATAAGTATCAGGATGGGCAGCCAAGACAGGGTTGCGCTGATTATCTCCGACGATGGCTGCGGCATCCCGGAAAAAGACCTCAAACGCGTCTCCGAACCGTTTTTTTCAACAAAAACGGGGAAGGGTGGAACCGGTCTCGGACTTTCCATCACATACGGCCTCTCCGAACAGATTGGGGGAACCATTGAAGTTAACAGCGAACTGGGCAAGGGAACAACCTTCACCGTTACACTACCCCTTGTTTTCGACGAAAAGGAGATAAAAAAAT
>JAGHDR010000407.1 GCA_021159825.1 Deltaproteobacteria bacterium
GACTGAATCTTCAGCGTCTTGATGGAAACAGGAGATATTGATAGATGCCAACCCAAAACCTGCACCATGGCCATGAAAATCCCCCCGTTTTTTCCAAACACGCCATCACTGTAGATAAAAAGCCGCGTAAAAGGCTTTAGAGAAAATGAAGAAACAGGGTATTCTACGTCCGGCATGGCGCCGATGATGAATCCTTCTCCCGGCAGTTTGACCAGCTTGGCCGTTTCGGGTGAATCACCGGTGATAGCAATGGCCGGCGGGTGGCCGCCGCCGGCATAAGTAATCTCACCTTTTTGTTTATGATACACCCCGTACCAAATGGTGAAATACATATCGTTATGATTTTCCATTTTGAAAACCTGGTTGAGTTCAGCCAGAACCCGGCCCGGATTCCTGAAATCCACTTGGTTCAGGGATTCGGCCCGCAATGCATTAATAACGGATATGGACAAAAGGGCCGCCCCGATTCCATGTCCGCATACATCCAGCAGGTACATGGCAAAATGATCCGTGTCAATCCAGTGATAGCCGAATGAATCCCCACCCAGGGATGTGGATGGGATAAATCCCCAATCCGTACGGATATCCCCCTCGATCCTGGCGGGGAGAAGGGCGCGAACATAGGCCGCCGCCTGCTTCAACTCGCTATTGAGAGCCGCCTGGCTGACCAGAAGGGCTTCATAGGTTTCGTTACGCTCAAGAAGCGTGATATAGGCCTTTGAATGGTAACGGATTCGGGCAATGAGCTCCACCCTGTCGGGCAGCTTCACCAAATAATCGTTGGCGCCCATGGCAAAAGCTTCAGCTTTTGTGCCAGGATCTTCCTTGGTGGAAAGTACAATCAACGGGATTCGGCGCGTGTCCTCGGAGGCCCTGAAAAAATGAACCAGGGTCAACCCGTCGATCCCCGGCATAATCAAATCCTGCAAAATGAGGGTGGGATGAATTTTCCTGGCCAGATCAAGGGCCTTTGTGGGATCCTGACAATATTCCAATTGGATATCCGGTTCTCCCGACAACATCCGCCGAACCGCTTCGGCCACAATCTCCTGGTCGTCCACCAGAAGTACGGTGATGGTGCGTTTGGAAAAAACGGGGGGATTTTCATGGCCATGGTGCAGGTTTTGGGTTGGCATCTATCAATATCTCCTGTTTCCATCAAGACGCTGAAGATTCAGTCGTCATATGCTCAAGGAAAGTAGCTGCCGAGGGAGGCACGGAGGTCATACTGACATGAAAAACTGCCGGATCTTTTGAAACGCTCTTGATCACCTTGGCATAGAGATCCGATGCAATCTCATTATGGTCATGATCAAAAAGTGAAATTTTTAAAGTGACCAGTTTGTCCGCCGAAACCTCGGCGGATATCCGGGCGGTTTTTTCAAACAGTTTATCCACAGTACCCTGATAACGGGTATTCCCCGCGTGCTTCCCTTCAAGCACCGTAAATTCAATAGCGATGGGGTGCGGTAAATCCACCAGGGCCGCTTCCACCTTTTCCGGAAGAAACAGGTCGAATTCGCCCCTGATACCCCCCACCTCGTAGATCGTGATGGGCTTTTTAACCCCTTTGGGCATCACATCAATCTGATCGTCAATTCTTAACAGGTGCCGGCCGCATTCTTCCATGGTGTTTTCCGAGATGAAGATCTGGCCGCCCACGGTGTAGGATTCAATACGCGCGGTCAGGTTCACATTGCGACCCACCACGCCGTACTTCATCCGTTTTTTGCTTCCGATATTGCCCACCACCAGTTGTCCCGAATTGATACCGATACCCTGATGCACTTCAGGATATCCTTTCTCCCGGCACTTTGTATTCACCTGTGCCATGGAAAGCTGCATCTCCACAGCGCATGCCACCGCACGCTTGGCATCATTATCCCGTAGAATCGGCGCTCCGAAAATCACAAAAATGGCATCACCGATGAATTCGTCGATGGTTCCCTGGTATTTCAAAATAATGTCCGTCATGGTTTCAAGATAGATATTAATAATGCCCACCACATCTTCCGCCGGCAAACGTTCGCCGATTGCGGTGAATCCCCTGAGATCGGTCATCATGATGGTAGCGAAGCGCTTTTCCCCGCCCAGCGCTGCACCTTCGGGACTTTCGAGAATGGCATTGACAATATCATCGGAGAGATATTGGCCGAATGTTTTTCGAATAAGCCGGTTGGCCTTCTCCAGTTGCGCCTGGGCCTCATTTCTCTCCAGCAGGTTAATGTAGCCCCTGGAGTGGTAGCGGATGCGTGCCAGAATTTCCAACCGGTCCGGCAGTTTGACCATATAGTCGTTGGCGCCGAGCGCAAATGCTTCGGCCTTGGTCAGAGCATCTTCCTTGCTGGAAAGCACAATCAACGGCACCTACCGGGTTGCGGGGTTGGCACGATAGTAGCGCACCAGCGTCAAACCATCGATTTCGGGCATCACCAGATCCTGCAGTATGACCGTGGGTTGGATCCGGTTTGCGGTTTTGATAGCCTTGGTGGGGTCCTGGCAGTAGTGAAAATCAATATCATGTTTGGGCGCCAGCATTCGGCGAAGGGCTTCACCGATCATGTGCTGATCGTCCACAAGCAAAACGGTGATGCGGTGTTGGGTTAAGGAGGCAGTATCGGACATTGGAGTTCCTCGCGTTTCCGTTTGTTTAAAGCCGCCGCAAAATCGCCGGCGCAATCCGGTCAATGGGCAGGATTTCCGATGCTGCACCCAGATCCCGGGCCGCCTTGGGC
>JAGHDR010000383.1 GCA_021159825.1 Deltaproteobacteria bacterium
CATGCGAGTAACGGCTTCCTCTGCGGCCTTCATCGAGGGCGTATTCCAGATTGCTGTAACCGCCGGCAAGGGAGCTGAATTTTGCCAGGACCTGATCGGCCAGAAGGGATCGCCCCAGGTTGGTGTGAACCACCACTCCGGTGGCATTGACCACATTCCTGAGGCTGGGCATGGACAAAAGGCAAACGCGAGCCACCACATTTTGAACAATGGCGTTTGTTTCAAGTTCGTGGTCTGAAACGGCCATATCCGTTTGAATGGTCGTTCGGAGTGCCTCCAGAATTTCATGGATGGCCTGGACGACAAGCCCCCTGGGTTGGGTAGAGAGTGCCTCGTCTATTTTCGGATGGGCCAACAGTACGTCCACAGAGGGTATTTTCCTGAACAGCGTTTGCCGATGATCCGACATGGGTTGTCTGACTCCTTATTCGACGTTGGACGTTCGATGTTGAATGTTCGACGTTCATCTTTTAAAACAGCGGCCCTGAATATAGGAAAGTTTTCCGGGAGCGTCAAATACTTCTTTTGCGAGTGTTTTTGCGCGATCCCTCCGCAGATGGAAATTTGTGGATGAATTTCCTTGCAAAACAGAATAACGCTTGTTATATTCCCAGACTTATTCTGGTGGGTGTAGCTCAGCTGGTAGAGCACTGGGTTGTGGCCTCAGTGGTCGTGGGTTCAAGTCCCATCATCCACCCCAGAAAAGCTTAAAGAAACCGGATTCTCTTAGAGTTCCGGTTTTTTTATGTTTGGGCATTTGAGGCGCTTGCATGTCTTGCGGTTATTCCACAAAAAAGTTGACGGGGGAGGTTCGTCATTATACTATATTATCAGGAGGTTCGTCATGGCTACCGTTACGTTTGATGCGTTCTCTTATGCAAAGAAGTTAAAAGCCGCCGGCTTTACGGAGCAACAAGCTGAGGTTCAAGCGCAGGCTTTCGCTGAGATTATAGAAGAACGCTTGGCCCCAAAGCAGGATATTGCGCTTTTGCGCCGCGACATGAAAGAGCTTGAATTACGTCTGAAACACGATCTCACCCTTCGCATGGGTGGTATGCTGGTCGCATCCATCGCCATTGTCGCCGCTCTGGTTAAACTCCTGTAAGACTTTCCCCACCTTCCCTGGATGAAGTGCTGGAAACGTGTCCGCAATCAAAAGACGCTTGGGTTCAGGGAAATACACTGACCGCAATGCCTAAAGGGACCAAAAATAAGGAAGAAAAGAATTTTTCAGACCTGCAGGAATGGATGGAGAGTTCTCAGGGTTGCATGTTGATGGACCGATTGGCCCATTCGGTGCGGGATACGGTTGTTTCTCGAAACCTGCCACTCTCCTTTATCAACAGAGACCCCTTCGGTTCCCGTTCGGACAGCGATCTGTTCCGGGAGATCCGTTCCGAGCTTGCACTCTTTTTACTGGAGAACGCTGACCCGTTGAAAAAGCATCTCATGTGCGGCGAGCGGAATTTTTCTGCTCTTGTGAAACAGCGGTTCATTGCGCAATGGCTTACAGGCGCCCGAACTCCCGCGAGGGACCCTTTTCGCTATCTGTATAAAAGAACCCAGGATCTTCTCAGGGATCAGCAGGACTTTTTTACCCTTTCAAAAAAGGGCCGATCCACAGCCTACAGCAGGAGGGCTCAAAACAGGGCTATTCCGCCGCTGATCAAAGAAGATCTGAGGATCATCCCTTTCCCGCCCGATCTCACCCGGCGCCGAAGCGATACGGCAGTCAAAACCAAAGCGGCCATTCTCGGTTTAGCCGCCTATTTTTGGGACCGGATTTACGACCTGCTTCCATCCCGGGGGCCATCCTCGTAGCCCAGATCTACCACGACATTCAAATGGCCGCACCCGGAGACCTGATTGTGACGGCCGATGATTCCGAACTGGGATCTCTCTTTGTGGAATGCTGGAACACCTATACCCTGAAGGAAGATTTTCTGGGGCCATCCCTGGATACCGTTCCGGCGCGGGTTATGGACGCGGTCCTGGCATGTGGAAATCAGCCGGGATTCGCTGGGACTTCCCATAGCCCTCGGTTTCATGGCTCTTCTGACCGGTGAACCCATATCCGGTGAGTTGGCGGCAACCGGATCTGTCCGGGAAGATGGATCCGTACCGGAGGTGGGACACCTCTCCGAAAAGATCAAGCATGCCCGCGACATGGGATTCCGGATTTTCCTGTTTCCGGCCGATAACCATGGGGTTTCGAAGACCCGCGATATGGAATTTCTTCCGATTGGCAATCTCCGGCAGGCCTGGATGTTTGCAAAACTGTATGCACCGGGCCGGGCCGCGGAATTGCTTCTGATGGAAAGTATGCTCAAAGACCCGGCCGTGTTTATCAACAACTGTCACACGGTGTCCCTTAAATGGCTGGAGTGGGCGCGGAAAAACGGGATGAGCCGGGGGGTAGGGGAGTCCATATCAAAGTCACCTGATCTCTTTGGTATGTTTGTGGAAAAACTGGGGACCTGTCTTGACAATGGGGATCTCGCCCGAGGGGAGGCACTTGCGAAACTGGTGGACCCTTCATCGGTCGGCGGATTTATGGATGCCGCGTCCCTTGCCCTATTCAAATGGTTTATCCTGAACTTGAGCATGTCAAACCACCGCGGGAAGACCCCGGGCGCTGAATTATGGCAGAAAAAAGCGGATGCAATGGTCAAGAACGCTTCCGTGGGAGATGCGGAATCGTTTGCCGCCTTTTGTAACCATCGCTTTATCTGCCTGCATCACAACCGTTACGATTTCAGCCCCGAGTTGCCTCGCTTTTTAAAAAGAATCCTCAGCGCCCTCGAAGATCAGTATGGTTCCCAGTGTGAATTGTTGCAGAATGCCACCCATGAAACACTGGGTGCGCTTTACGGCTCCATTGCTCAGAATTACGGATTTTGTGGACCGGAATACTTGCCTGAAACCCGCACATATTGTCACCTTTCCAGGAAGGTTTACGGTGGCGGCAACGCTCTGCAACTGAAGACTCATCGGCTCAGGCCGCTCAACTACCTGGTCTATGCCTGCATGGATGCCGGATTTCCGGATGAGGCGGAAGCCACCTTGTTGGCCTATTTGGAGATGGATGACTGGCAGATACTTCAACACCGTATCTCCGGATTTTCTGAATGGCATCACGCGGCTCTGGCGAGGTTTTTTGCTGCTGCCGGAAAGCGGAAAGAAATGGCGGAATATTTGGAATGGGCATTGGGAAAAAAAGGAGACCTGATTGAATGGCAGCATCCCTGGCAGCTTTGGCTTAACAACATGGGGCGGATCAGCCACAGATTGGGGGATACCAAAAATGCAGGGGTATTTTTCAAGGAAAGCCTTGAAATGTGCTTCTCCGACGCAATGGGTCCCACGGTTCAGGTGATGGGGCTTTTGCCGCTTTCCGGACTGCGGCGAATATCAGCGGTGAAAGGTCTGGAAGTCGATGCAGTGGAAAAGCATATCCGAACTTCGGCAAAAAATCTGAATCCGAACCATTTCAGGTCCCTTCTTGAAGAAGCTGATTTGACGGTGATCTTGGATAACCTTTGGACCCGACCGGAGTTGCTGTTTCCGTTTACATACTGTTGATACGGATTTTTCTTTTTGTAATCTCTGCGCATTTGGTATAAGAATGACGGAGCGGGCATGTATTTATTTTCTTAAATGGGTTTCTTGGGTTATTCTTTGTCCTTTTTTTGTTAAAATTTTAAATTCCGTCGGATGTCGGCGGGTTGTGTCTGGTTTTTTTGTGAGTATTGGAATAAAGACAATGAAAACAGTATCTTATTTCGGTTGTTTTGCTTATTTAAGGGAAGGAGATCCGACGGAAACGGAATGCTCAAATAAAACAAACAGTTACGCTGGATCATGTATCATCTTGAGACCGGAAAAATTGAACCGACAGCGAAAAATGGGGACATCCGACGGAATCGCCTTGCAGGTGATTTAAAATACAAGGGATTTGAACCATAGCGTCAGGAACATTGCCCCGCTTCGAGGGGATTGAGACTTATTTCTTTGACATTGTTGCTCGCGGTTGAAATTATCAGGTCAGGAACATTGCCCCGCTTCGAGGG
>JAGHDR010000007.1 GCA_021159825.1 Deltaproteobacteria bacterium
GGCCAAAAATATGCAGCCATCATGTCTTTAGCCCCTTGCCTACAGCCCTTTTCGGAACTTTAGTTTGGTAAATATACACGCAACTTCTCGACCGTTCCCAGCAAGGTGAATTTCCAGTCTTGGTTGCTCACCTGTTTCTTGTCGCTGAAATAAAATGTTTTTATTGACAACACGGGTGGATTTTAAATAAAAGGATATAGTTAGCCCACTGGGGGTGCTTTTATCAAAAGCTGAGAGAAGTTGAAAACTTCAACCCTTGGAACCTGATACGGTTAGTACCGGCGTAGGGAAAGTGTATATAAAGCTTCAACTCCTTAGGTTTTTATCCTTTCTTTTTATCCCGAAAAATCAAATCCAACCGTTCAGGTGACATGAAAAAGCACAGGTAACCGTAAACCCTGAACGGCTACAGGCAGAGGGTTATGATTTGGAGGTTTTATGAAAATAGACCTGAACGGGAAAAAAGTTAAATCAGTAAGCAAAACCCTTATGGATCTTGTCATAGAGAAGGACCTTGATCCCAATTCCCTGATTGCTGAAGTCAATTTTGAAGTGATCAGGCAGGATACCTGGAAGGATGTCTCCATCAAAGACGGGGATAATATTGAGCTGTTAAGTTTTGTGGGGGGAGGATAAATGCTGGATATCAAACCGGATTTTAAAAATGATACGCTCTGCCTGGGAGATGTTGAATTTACAAACCGCCTGTTCACCGGAACGGGAAAGTTTGCATCAAGGGAACTCATCACACCCATGCTGGAGGCAAGCGGCTCCCAAATGATAACGGTTGCCTTGCGACGGGTTGATCCAAATGCAGGCAAGGAAAATATATTAAATTATATTCCCGGTTCGGTGACGCTGTTGCCCAATACATCCGGGGCCAGAACCGCACAGGAAGCGGTCCGTATTGCAAGAATTGCAAGGGAAGCCGGATGTGGAAAGTTCATTAAAATAGAGGTGATTACGGATATGAAATATTTGTTGCCGAACAATCACGAAACGCTCAAGGCAACACAAATACTGGCAAAGGAAGGATTTTTCGTTTTACCCTACATGATGCCGGATATTACCGTGACCCAACAACTCTATGATGCCGGGGCCGCGGCAGTCATGCCCCTTGGTTCCCCCATCGGGACCAACCGGGGACTTGAAATGAAGCCCATGATCAAAATGCTCATTGAGATCAGTAAAATCCCTGTGGTGGTGGATGCAGGCATCGGCAGGCCTTCCCATGCAGCGGAAGCCATGGAAATGGGCGCGGATGCTGTGCTTGTCAATACCGCCATTGCAACCAGTCAGGATCCGGTTTTAGCGGGACAAGCCTTTTCCCTGGCTGTGGAAGCAGGCAGAATGGCCTATCTTTCCAATATGGCAGACAAAAAAGCGTATGCCGAAAGCTCTTCGCCTTTGACCGGATTTTTGAGGGAGTGATCAGATGTCATTTATGAACCGGGTAAACGAGTTTGAATCCTTTGATTTTGACGGTTATTTTCAGTCCGTTACAACGGCTGATATCGAAACATCCCTAAATCGGGACCACCTTGAACCTTATGATCTTCTCAATCTTTTATCCAAACCGGCCCAAATGTTTTTAGAAGAGATGGCCCAAAAAGCAAGGTTAATCACCCAGCAGTATTTTGGAAGAACCATCGGGCTTTATGCCCCCATGTATATTTCCGATTACTGCTCCAATCACTGCACCTATTGTGGGTTCAATACCGCTATGAATTTTAAAAGAACCGGCTTTCCATAGCGGAAATTGAACAGGAAGCAAAGGTGATTGCAGACACGGGTATTCGCCACATCCTTGTCCTGACCGGAGAAGCGCCTGCCAAGACCCCGATGTCATATCTGAAAGAAGCCGTCGGGGTCTTGAAAAAGCATTTTTCCTCCGTTGCCCTTGAGATATTTCCCATGGATGAAGAAGAGTATCGTATCCTGAAAAAGGCAGGTGCGGATTCTTTGACCGTATACCAGGAAGTATATGACCGGAGGATTTATAAAGAGGTCCATCCAAAGGGAAGAAAATCAGACTACTTCTATCGGTTGTTGACCCCTGAAAGGGGGGCAAAATCAGGGTACAGGGCTGTCAATATCGGGACTTTGTTCGGTCTTGGCGAACCAAGGCCGGAAGCCTTTATGGCAGGTCTGCACGCCGAATATCTTGAGAAGAAATTCCCGGATGTGGAGATTTCCCTGTCCCTTCCCAGGATGACAAAAGCAAAGGGGGGGATTGAACCGAAATATCTGCTTACGGATATCGGTTTTGTTCAGTTTATGCTGGCCTGGCGGCTGTTTATGCCAAGGCTCGGGATCACCATATCCACAAGGGAGTCTGCTTTTTTCAGGGACAAGCTTATTCATCTGGGGGCTACACGGTATTCGGCGGGATCTAAAACCGATGTCGGCGGATATGCCTTAAAAGCCGATGATGCGACGGTTCAGTTTGAAGTTACGGATACCCGAAGCGTGGAAGAAATAACACAGATGATCCGGCAAAATGGGTATCAGCCGGTTTTCAAAGACTGGGAGATTTTCTGATGAAAATCGGTATAGCAGGGATCGGCGGCATTGGATCGAACGTGGCAAGACACCTTGCCCAGGCCCGGGTGAAAGAGATCAAGATTGTGGATTTCGATCGTGTTGAAGCGTCAAATCTCAACCGGCAGTTTTATTTTCTCTCCCAGGTTGGAGAAAAAAAGACCGACAGTCTTGAAAAAAACCTTAAGGATATCTTTCCGGAAATGGTCATTGAAAAGATTGAAAAGAAAATTGAGCCGAAGGATGCAAGGATGCTGTTTTCAGACTGCAGCATTGTCGTGGAAGGATTTGACACTAAAAATTTGAAAAAAATGATCATTGAAGAACTTTCCGGAACCGGCCCGTTTGTGGTGTCGGCCTCCGGCATTGCCGGCGAAAATATGGATGGGGTGACAACCAGAAAATTGGGCAACTGCCGCATCGTCGGGGATTTTATATCCGACCAGGACGAGTTTACGCTTTTCCCGCCAAAAATCGCCATGGTGGCATCGGTCATGGCAGGGATTGTTTTACGACATGCAAAGGATAAAATAAATAAAGGAAGGGGAAATGAATTCTTGCCTCCTTTTTCCCGGCAGCTTCCCCACGGCATCTACGGCATTTTAGGGGAAAAGTTCTCCCTTGGGCGAACCAATGTGGAGGTGGCAAAACAGATGGTAAATGCCGGAATTGATATCCTCCAGTACCGCGAAAAGTTAAAGGATAAAAGTCATAAAGAAATGTATGATCAGTGCCGTGATATCCGCAAAATCACTGAAGATGCAGGCGTTCCCTTTATTGTCAATGATTATGCCGACATTGCTCTGATGGTGGGCGCCGACGGCATTCACAGGGGGCAGGATGATCTTCCCGTTAAAGCCCTTCGGGAAATTGCCCCCCACATGATGATAGGATGTTCCACCCATTCGCTTGAACAGGCAAAAAACGCCGTAGAGGACGGGGCGGATTACATCGGCGTGGGGCCCATATTTACCACCCGGACCAAGGAGGATGTCTGCGATGCCGTGGGGCTTGAATACCTTGAACATGTTGTCAAAACCCATGATATCCCCTTTGTGGCCATTGGCGGGATAAAACGGCACAATTTAAGGGACGTCCTGTCAAGTGGCGCCAAAACCGTATGTCTGGTCACCGAAATTATCGGGGCTGAAAATATTGAAAAAAGCATCAAAGAAATAAGGAATTTATTAGGAGAGTATCAATGAAGGAATCTTACACAACCCAGATGGATGCGGCAAGAAAAGGAATTCTCACCCCTCAGATGAAAGAGGTGCTTGAAAATGAACCCATATCACAACCCGATCTCATGGAAAAACTTGCCGAGGGCCGTATCGTCATCCCTGCCAATCGGAATCATCTCTGCCTTAAGGCGGCAGGCGTTGGGGCCGGGCTTAAAACCAAGATCAATGTAAACCTGGGGGTATCCAAAGATGTCTGTTCCTTTGATGCGGAAATGAACAAGGCTAAACTGGCCCTTGAGTACAAAGCAGATGCGGTGATGGATTTAAGCGTGTCCGGAGATACTGAGGGATTCAGAAAAAGATTGGTTGAAGAAATACCTGTCATGATAGGGACTGTGCCCATTTATGATACCCTGACCCGGACAGGCAAACCCGCAGAAGAGATTACCATTGAAGACTGGTTTAAGACCGTTGAAATCCATGCCCTAAATGGGATCGATTTTATCACTATCCATGCCGGACTGAATCGAAAGTGTGCGGCAAGCCTTAAAACAAACAGGCGGCTTTGCGGTATTGTCAGCAGGGGTGGGGCCATCCTGTTTGAGTGGATGGAAAAAACAGGGAATGAAAATCCGTTTTATGAACATTTCGACCGGCTTCTTGATATCTGTGAAGTATATGATGTCTGTATCAGTCTTGGGGACGGACTTCGGCCCGGCGCCATTAAAGATTCGACCGATGCGCCCCAGATAGAAGAACTGATCACCCTTGGAGAGCTGACCCGGCGGGCTTGGGAAAGAAATGTTCAGGTTATGATAGAGGGTCCCGGCCATGTGCCCCTACATGAGATTGAAATGAATATGAAACTGCAAAAGAAACTCTGCCATAATGCACCCTTTTATGTTTTAGGACCGCTTGTGACTGACATCGCTCCCGGTTATGATCATATCACTTCCGCCATCGGAGGAGCGCTTGCGGCCATGCACGGTGCGGATTTCCTCTGCTATGTCACGCCTGCCGAACACCTCCGACTGCCGACTGCCGATGATGTGAAAGAAGGGATCATGGCCTCAAGAATTGCCGCCCATGCCGGGGACCTTGCCAAAGGAATAAAGGATGCAGATACCATCGATCATAAAATGAGCAGGGCAAGGGGAGAACTCGACTGGGAAGGGCAGTTTGACTGTGCCATAGATCCTGAAAAGGCCCGTGAGTATAGAAAATCCTCCGAGCCGGCTGAAAAGGACGTATGCACCATGTGCGGTGATTTCTGTGCTGTAAAGAGAGTGGGAGACTTGTTATAACCGTATGCCCATGCCTGAATTCACCATTGTGAATATGGCATAGCTGTCGGGGTCTTTAATCTGCCGGTTGGGATTACCGAGAGGTAATGGTCGTTCCCTTGAAGGGTGCCCCCCTAAGGAGTTTCTCAAGATTGTCCACATCATTTCCGATGATGACCACCTCTAACCCCAATGCCTCTCCCTCTCTGGATGCTATTGGGTCAAACGGCATGTTCAGCCCGGGATCCCATTCATCTCCAACCAGTTTTCTGAACTCGGACCATGATATTTCCGTGAGTTTCTCGGCATTTGGATACTTTTTCGGATCAGCGCTGTAAACATGATCGATGTTGGACATATTGATGACCCTGACGGCCCCAAACCGCCTGGCTAACTGTACTGCGCGCAGATCCGTAGAACTTCCCGGTTCAAATCCGGCGCCGATAACAACCCGCTTCGATCCATCGATTCTTTCATCAGGGTCATGGATCACTTTTTCGTGGGCCTCATCCCCGAAAATCGACCGGACCAGTTCGGCATTCAGCCGGGTGGCGCTGATCCCGATCCAGTCAAGATCCTCGTTAGGTATCTCCGCTGTTTCCCTTGCCGCGTTTTGATAGTTCCTGCAGATCTTTCCGCCCCCGCAGATGACGATAAACCGCTCATCTTTCAGGTTCTGGATAATCTCTTTGAACATCTTCAAAAATGGTACGTCAATCTCCTCCGGTACGATGATTGACCCCCCCAACGAAATAACAACTGTCTTTGCTCCCATCTTTATCACCTCTTTTTAAATTTCACCTGCCAGGCGTTTGGTACTCAGAGCCTGAATCCCGCTGGGCGGGGAACATTTGAATGCTTGCTTTACACATTACCCAAAATAGATTAAAAGGGGCAAGATCTCTTTTTTTGCAGGATATGAAATGGGTTCCGATTTCTCACATTCATCTTTAATCGTATTGGTCATCGGTATTCAGGTCTTGATTTGGTATTGTTAATTTAGTATGGTTAGAAGCTCATTGTTCCATTTGATCATTAAAAGCATGTAGGTTAATTGGTTTTCCCGCTTTCGTTCGGGCACTACCTATTCAACTGAACCCGTGCTAAGGGCCTCGGCAAAAAATAAATACACCATCCGGCTTGTCCTTTGGTCCGTCTATTGCGTTGTATCCACCAGCACATATCCACAAAATATGCACAGGCGGATGCGCTTTGCCTGATTTTATACAAAACCGGCGAACCAAAATACGGCGCAATCCGGCGCATTTATTTTTTTTCCGAGACCCTAAGGAGTGGTTATGCAAGAACAGAAGGAA
>JAGHDR010000333.1 GCA_021159825.1 Deltaproteobacteria bacterium
CCAGAACATCAAACGGTTGGTTCAGGCAACTTTCATAAAACAGCATTCGTTTTTCCCGGCCAAGTGTTCTGAGCTCCGAAGCCCGCTGTTTGATGGTATGGATGTCAACCTTGTCCTTGTAATCCCAAGCCGGCGTTCCTTTTCTCGGTGAGAAGGGAAATACATGGAGGTATGAAATGGGAAGATCCCGAAGGAGTGAAAGACAGTTTGCATGGGCGGCCTTGTCTTCTCCCGGGAACCCGGCCATAACATCCACCCCGATGGCGCCCTGAGGGATGGCGGCGTGAATGGCTTCGATTTTTTCGGCAAACGCCCTCGTGGTGTAGCTGCGGTTCATTTTTCTGAGGATTCGATCATCCCCGCTTTGAAGGGGAATATGGAAATGGGGGCAGAGCCATTTTTCGGATGCAGCCATTTCAATGATTTCCGGTTCCAGTTCCCGAAGTTCCAATGAGCTCAGCCGCAGTCGAAGGGGTAATCTTTCTTTTCCCACCTGTTGAAGCAGCCTTTTGAGATCCGGTTCTCCGGCCAGGTCCACTCCGTATTTTCCCAGGTGGATGCCTGTCAGAACCACTTCCCGGTATCCCTGTTTTGCGAACCCTGCAAGAGCCCCAAGGACTTTTTCGGGGTCCAGGCTTCGATAGGGCCCCCTGGCGTAGGGGACGATGCAGTAGGTGCAGAAGGACCGGCATCCATCCTGGATCTTCAGGTAAGCGCGGGTTCGGCCGGGGAAGTTCCGGATGTCCAAAGCATCAAAAGGGGTTTCAGGTTCGAAAGGGGGCAAATCAAGGGTTTTTTCAGGTGCAGGGGGCAGTGCCGTCAGAAGACGCGGAATTTCAGCTTTGACCCGGTTGTTGGCAATGAGTGCCACGCCGTCGATGGCTTCAAGTTCTTTTGGAAATGCCTGAGCATAGCAGCCGATGGCCGCAACACGGCTTCCCGGGTTTTCCCGGATGGCTTTGCGGATCGCCTGTCGGGACTGGTGGGCCGCCTTGTGGGTAACAATGCAGGTATTGATCACCAGGACATCGGCTGAGGCCCCATCGGCTGCCCTTTGCCATCCTTCCCGGTTCAGGGATTCCTCGATAAAGGCGGATTCATATTGATTGACCTTGCAGCCGAGTGTGATGACTTTAAATGTCTTGAACAATCCAGCCTCCTCCCAGAACCCGATCCCCCTCATAACAGGCCAGGGCCTGCCCCGGCGTTACGGCCATTTGGGGCTGGTCGAAAATAAATCGTACATCGCAGGAAGAGAGCATCTCCAAACGTCCGGAGGCCGGCTTGTGCCGATAGCGGATCTGAGCGCTTATGGCCTTGTGTTCGGTGGGTTTAAAAGGACTGATCCAGTGAAAATCCGTTGCGGATACACTTTTTGAAAAAAGGTCCTCCTGACGTCCAACAATGACCCGATTGCTCTTTGGTTCCAGGGCGTTGACATAATAGGGCCTGGAAGAGGCGATACCCAGCCCGTGCCTTTGACCCACGGTATAGCGGTGAATGCCGTCATGCTCTCCAACCAAATCACCCAAAAGGTTTATGATGGGGCCTTTTTCAAAAGTGGCGTTCTTCTCTCGCGATTCAATGAAATGCCGATAATCCATGTGGGGAATAAAACAGATTTCCTGACTTTCACGGTCGCTATGGCAGGGGATGTTCAGATCGCGGGCCTGAACCCTGGTTTCCGCTTTGGTCATGTTTCCCAGAGGAAAAATGGTTTTTGAAAGCTGCATTTGGCTCAGCCTGTGAAGGAAATAAGACTGGTCCTTTTGCCGGTCTTTACCTCTCCAAAGGTTGATGGGATTGTTTTTGCCCGTTCTTTTGATGCGAACGTAATGTCCCGTTGCCATGAAATCAAATCGATGCTTTATCACATGGCGGTGCATTTGTTCAAACTTGATGAGGGGATTACAGCGAACGCACGGGTTGGGGGTGAGTCCGTTCAGATAGGCATCCACAAAAGGGGCAATTAGCTCCTTTTCAAATGTGGCTCTCAGATCCAGGATTTCAAGCGGAATTTCAAGGTATTCTGTGATTTCTCGGATCCTTGAGATCCGTTGTCGGGTGATGTCGTCAGGGGAGGGTAGAACGAAGTGCAGACCGCAGATCCGGTGTCCGGCCCCCTTTAGAAGAGCTGCTGCCAGAGCGCTATCTACGCCTCCGCTCATGGCCACGAGTATGTTTAAGGATTTGTTAATTTTCAATTCAGGAGGGTCTTGTCGAATTTGACTTCCATGGCGCGGGCCGGGCATGCGACCACACACCATTCGCATGCACTGCATTTTTCTTTGTCAAAGACCACCTCCATTTCCGGTCTTTTGATGCTGAGAGCGCCCGTGGGGCAAACCGCCGTACAGGCGCCGCATTGATAACACTTATCATCGTTCCGTTTGATATTCTGGCCGATGCTTTCCACCTTGACGCCGATATCTTTGAGGTATTGGATCCCTTTTTTGTAATTCTTTTTATGGCCACTTAACTGCAGCACCATAAGGCCTTCTTTTCGCGGATAAATGACGGCTTTGAGGATGTTAAAAGAGAGATCGAACTCTTTGACAAGCGTTGCCGCGATGGGTTCGCCAACAATGGTTTTGGGAAACCGCAATGAAATGGTTTTTGAATACATGGTTCTTTCTCCCTTTCCGGTTCATCCCTCAATATTTTTTGATGACCCTTTCAAATCCTGGAAGGGAACCGGTGATGGACGATTCAGCAACGCAATAGGCAATTCTAAAGTGACCGGGGCCCATGAATCCGCTTCCCGGAACGGTGAGAATGTTTTCCTCTTGAAGGGCCTCGATAAAGGCCACATCATCTTCAATGGGAGACTTGGGGAACAGATAAAATGCACCTTCCGGCTTTTCGAACTGATAACCGAAGCTTTCGAGTGCGTCACACAGGATGTCCCTGTTTTTCCGGTACGGTGAGATGTCCACGCTGTCATGGAGCAGGTGTAAGATGGCCCGCTGCATGAGCGCCGGTGCATTCACATAGCCCAGGGTGCGGTTGCAGAAGATCATGCCTGCCAGGATCAACCCCTTGTCGGACATGTCGGGATGGACCGCCGCATAACCGATCCGTTCACCCGGCAGGGACAGGTCTTTGGAGAATGAGGTCACCAGAAAGCTTTCAGGGTATGCATCGAAAATACTGGGGACGTGAACCCCGTCATAGACAATTTTGCGGTAGGGTTCGTCGGAAATGAGATAAATGGGACTGCCCTGTTTCCGGCTGTAATGGGTCAGCAGATCCGCCAGTTTACCAATGTCTTCCCTGCTGTAGACCTTGCCGGTGGGATTGTTGGGAGAACTGATCAAAACGGCCTTTGTTTTTTCGTTGACAGCGCCTTCAATGGCATCAAAATCAAAGGAGAAATCTTCCTTTGTGGGTACCCGATGTACCACCCCCTGATGATTGTCCAGATAGAAATCATACTCTACAAAATAGGGCTTGGGAATGATCACTTCATCACCCGGATTGAGAATGGTTTTAAACACCACATTTAGACCGCCTCCGGCCCCCACGGTCATGACAACTTCATCGCCTGAAAACGCCGCTTTACTATAGGTGCTTAGAAAATCGCCCACAGCCTTGCATGTTTCAGGAAACCCGGCATTGGGCATGTAGGCGTGCCGGGAAGGGGACGGGTCTTCAATCAATTCTTTCAGGATTTCTTTCAGCTTAAATGGCGGTTCCAGATTGGGATTTCCCAGACTGAAATCAAACACATTTTCCGGCCCGAACTGCTCTTTTCGTTTGGCACCTTCCTCGAACATTTTTCGAATGAAGGAAGATTTTTCTATGGCTGCTTTAATCTTTTCTGATACGGGCATAATTTGATCTCCTGATTCGATGCCGTTGGTTTGTAAGAATAGCTTTTTAGGCCGGCTTGTCAACATAAAATGTAACCGTTTACGGTTCACGGTAAATCATCTTGACACCATCAGGCGCTTTGCCTAGTTTGGAAAGTGCCACTGATGGCCGTGCTGTTTTTGCATTCAAAAATAATGATGAGAGATTTTAGGGAGGTTGCAATATGGAAAACCATACCCAGAAGAAACCGGTCATTGCTATTCTGACCGGCGGAGGAGATGTCCCCGGACTCAATCCCTGTATCAAGGCCC
>JAGHDR010000266.1 GCA_021159825.1 Deltaproteobacteria bacterium
CGCCCGCACCGGCATCTATCCTGGTTATCGGGTGTGAGAGCGATTTCAACACCGGCGATCTGCCATCCCTTGGCTATGACGTCACCGTGACGGACACGGGAAAATTTTGTGACGATGGCATTGATTCAAACGACCCGGCGCTCTCAGCAAAGTCCTATGATGGGATTGTTTTGGTGGTGTCTTCCGCCATGAACGGTTTTTTGAACGACGTTTTGAAACCCATCCGGTCATGTTTAAAACCGGCCGGCGCCCTCCTTCTTCATACTGAAGTACCGGAGCAACCCCTTTACCAGCGAAAAACCGGGATGTCAAAAGCGGTGCTTACGGCCCTCTATGAAAACGGATTCCGCATCAAAAGAAACGAAAAGATTATCAATCACCAGAAAAAGGGGGATTGTTGCATGGTGGTTGCCCGAAAGGACAAGGTTTTTCTTCGGGTTTACCGGGATGGGGATGAGTTGAACATTTTGCCCATGTTTCAAAAGGTGTTTCAAACCCAACGCACCATGGCCCATTGGAAATGGAAATTCAGGGACAACCCGTTTGGCAGCCATAAAATTGCACTGGCCGTCACAGCAGACGGATTTCTGGCGGCACATTTCTGCGGATATGCCGTGCCGTTTTATTCATCGGTCGGGGGCCCAGGGGAATTTATGTCATTACAGGGCGCCGACGTTATGACTCATCCTGAATTCAGGCGGCTTGGTCTGGGCAGCACCAGCGTTTTGACGCGGGTGACAACGTATTTCTTTAACAAATTCTGTGTCGATAACATGCCCTTCATGTATGGATATGTTACAGGCCATCATAAAAAGTTCGGGGAAAAATTTCTGGGCTATCGATATATGTCGCCCATTCCATATCATGTTTTAGACCTGAACAGGGTTAACCGATCTTCTTTTACCCCCATGGAAAAGCTCGCAAAACATATTCCCTTTGTTACGGTCAAGCGGATTACCCGCATGACAGCCGATTTTGATCACCTTTTTAAAAGGGCAAGCAGGGATTACGGGATGCTGATCAAAAAGGACGTGGCCTACCTGAAGTGGCGGTACCTGGATTGTCCGGATCAGGTTCACCAGCTCTTCGCTGTGAAATGTTTCGGCAGGCTGGTGGGGTGGTGTGTGTTTTCTCTCAGGGATCGGGTGCTGGTCTGGGGGGATGCCCTCTTTGAGAAAAAATATGCGTGGTGCGTTAAAATGATCTTTGACCCATTATTGAAAAAACATTTTAAAGGGGCGGAAAGAATTGAGGGGTGGTTTTCACAAAAGCCCGAATGGTGGACAACGGCACTAAAAAAGGCCGGGTTTATGAAGACCGCCGATCCCAATAACCTGGCCGCCGGTATCATCTTTTTTGACACGGCCTTCAATTTGCCCTTTGTGGACTGCAACCTCTATTACACCATGGGCGACAGTGACCTTTTTTAACAGGGATTATCATGCTGACCGAAGATAAGTTGAGCCCCTTTCATGCCACTGATCCCACGGGCCGGCGGGTGCTGGTTCTGGCGCCCCATCCGGATGATGAAACCATCGGCTGCGGTGGAAGCCTGGTGCTTCACGCGGCGGCGGGAGATCCGGTAAAGGTTGTTTTTTTGACCAATGGCGCCAAAGGCGATACTTCCGGCGAAATGGAAAAAAACCGGTATGTGGACCTAAGGCAAAAGGAGGCGAAAAAAGCCTGTGAAACCCTTGGTGTGACTGATCTGGAATTCTGGTTGTATGAGGACCGGTCTTTGTCCGGTGCTCACGGCGCTCTTCGCCGCATGATGGATCTGCTGGAAAGTTACCGGCCATAGCTGGTCTATGTGCCCTCTCCCCTGGAATTTCACCCGGATCACCGGGCCGCCTGTTTCCTGTTGTGTGACGCCGTTTCCGGAATTGACGTCCATTTCCAGGTGGCCTTCTATGAACTGGGGCAACCGGTTTGTGCAAACACCCTGGTGGACATTACGCCGGTTCTGGATCGGAAGAATTGTGCCATCAGCTGTTACCAAAGCCAGCTCAATGAACAGCCGTATGGGGATATCGTCATGGGGCTGAATCGATACCGGAGCATGACGCTGCCCGAAGACGTAACACACGCTGAGGGGTTTTCACAGTGGCCTTCCGATTTAATTCAAAAAATAGGTCCCCTATCCATTCCATTTCATCAGATACACCGATTGGCGCCTGATTCGGAAGAATCGGGACCGCTGGTATCCATCATTATTCGCACAAAAGATCGCCCCAATTTGCTGGCCAACGCCATGAGATCCATCACCACGCAGACCTACGCCAACCTGGAGATGGTGGTGATTAACGATGGCGGGAAAGATGTTCAGGATGTGGTTCAATCGCTTTCAGGAGATATGCCATTTCAGTATGTGGACCACGCAACATGCAGGGGAAGAGCTTTAGCCGCCAACAGTGGATTGAAGGCTGCGAGGGGAAAATACTGCAATTTTCTGGATGATGACGATGTTTTTTATCCTGACCATGTGATGTGCCTCATAAACCGCCTGGAGATGGGTCAGGAAAAAGTCGCCTACAGCAATGTTCTGAATGTTTTTTTTAAAGGCCCGCCGGAAAACCCCCAAAACCGCGAGAAAGAAGAACTGGTGTTCAATTTTGATTTTGACCCTGACAGGCTTTTGTTTGAAAACTATATACCGATTATGAGCGTTCTCTTTTCGAGAGAAACCTTGGCGTCCGTGAAGGGTTTTTCAGAGGATCTGACACTTTTTGAGGATTGGGACTTTTGGATGCGGCTATCGAGACATTTTTCGTTCCGACATGTGGACCGGACCACCGCCGAATACCGGTTTTATGGAACGTCCGGCATGGCGGCAGCCCACCGTGTGAAATATCATTACGACCAGGCTCTGGCTACACTGTTTGATCGAACCCGTCCCTTGATGGACGGTCGGGCATGGGCCGCGTTTCGAAGAAACGCTGAAACGCAATCTGAACAACCCGAAATTGAACGTGATCGCCATCATTGTGAAAACAATATCTGCCCGTCCCCAAAGGCCGCGCCCCTTGTTTCGGACGCGGTTGTACGACCTCCGCAACCGATGGAAACGCAGGGAATGGAAAAACCGGCGGTGCGAATTCGCCGAAAGATGGGAGGACTCTTCAGTAAGGCGAGAGGATTTTGGAGACAACGGGGTGAAAAAGGGGTTGACAGATCAAAGCCGCCGTGCTAGGTCCTTCTAGAAGATGCCTGTTTTTTTTGTAAACGGGCACAAAGAAGAGCCCCTGAGAGTCGTGTTGGGGGGGGCTGAGTGGCATCTGGATGTGTTTCTTCGGAAAATGGGCTCTGGTGTGTTTCCTCATGTGTTGATTTGAGGTTAGGCTCTAGCGCTTGGGTTGTCTTTGATAATCCGGCTAAAAGAATGTGAATGTTAAATTCGCTTATTCGTTGAAAAAAGCTTGACAAAGGGATTCCATTTCATATAATGCTTCCACCCATGGCAATTCAACAGCCCACGGGCGTGAGGTTTTGGATAGAGAAGTAGGCGATAGCTTGTTAAGGAATGGCAAAATTTAAGTTTAAAGGAGGTGGTGGTCTCGGTTCGGATGGTTGCGTTGGGTTTTCTTGTTTTTGGGTGTTAATAGTTTTTTAAGGGAAGCAAAATATAAATTCTAAGGAGGAGTAAGAGTATGAAAAAGTTTTTTATAGCCCTTTCAGTTCTGGCGGCACTGATGCTCAGCGTGGTTCCGTCTCAGGCCTTGATCGGAATGCCGGACGATACCGCAGGTACTGACGCGGTAGTCCCTTTTATTTGTGACATTTCAGGGACCACAGGTCTCAATACCCTTATCC